>NZ_KV786494.1:0-14715 GCF_001806955.1 Burkholderia sp. HMSC10F09 | reverse complement strand
CGCGGCCGGCCGTTCGCGCCGCGTGCCGCGCCAGGCCGGCGGCCGCGCGATCGCCGCGCTGCAATGGAGCGTCACGCTGCTGCTCAGCGCGTTCCTGATCGTGCCGGTCGTGATGTCGGTGCTCGCCGGCCTGACCGTCAACTACTTCCGCGGGCTGTCGAGCGGCCTCACGCTGCGCTGGCTTGAACAGGTGTGGCAGCAGTATCACGGTTCGATCTGGCTGTCGCTCGCCGTCGCGTTCGCGACGCTCGCGATCGTGCTCGTCGTCGGCGTGCCGGCCGGCTATGCGCTCGCGCGCAGCCGCAGCCGCGTCGCGCGCGTGATCGAGGAAGCGCTCGTGCTGCCCGTGGCGCTGCCCGGCCTCGCGTCGGCGCTCGCGCTGCTGATCGTCTACGGCGGCTTCACCGCATTCTGGATGAGTCTGTGGTTCATCGTCGCGGGCCACGTCGTGTTCACGCTGCCGTTCATGGTGCGCGCGGTCGCGGCTGTCGCGGCGAGCGCGGACCTGCGCACGCTGGAGGAAGGCGCGGCCAGCCTCGGTGCGTCGTTCGCCACGCGCTTCGCCACGATCGTGCTGCCGAACCTGCGGCCCGGCATCGTCGCGGGTGCGCTCGCGGTGCTCACGCTATCGATCGGCGAATTCAACCTCACGTGGATGCTGCATACGCCCGACACGAAGACGCTGCCGGTCGGTCTCGCCGACACCTATGCGTCGTTGCGTCTCGAAGTCGGCAGCGCCTACACGATCCTGTTCCTGCTGATGACGCTGCCGCTGCTCGTCGCGATGCAATGGCTCGGCGTCGATCCGTCCGGTGCGCGCGCGTCGACACGGCGCGCACGCTGATCTTTCCGTTCCGATGAAACTCGATTCCATTCCCATTACGCTGACCCGCTGCGCGAAGACGTTTCGCGGCACGCGCGTGCTCGAACCGCTCGACCTGTCGATCGGCGCGGGCGAGACGCTCGTGCTGCTCGGCCCGTCCGGTTGCGGCAAGACGACGACGCTGCGCCTGATCGCGGGCCTCGACACGCCGGATGCCGGCGGCACGATCGCATTCGGCGACGACGACGTGACCGCGCTGCCGATCGAGCGTCGGCAGGTCGGGATGGTGTTCCAGAACTACGCGCTGTTTCCGAACCTGACCGTGCGCGGCAACGTCGGCTACGGGCTGAAGATTCGCCGCACCGAGCCGCGTGCGCTGCGCGCGCGCGTCGACGAACTGCTCGCGATGATGCGGCTCGACGCGCATGCGGACAAGCCGATCGATCAGCTGTCCGGCGGACAGCGTCAGCGCGTCGCGCTCGCACGCGCGCTCGCTGTCGGTCCGCGTGTGCTGCTGCTCGACGAACCGCTGACTGCGCTCGATGCGAAGCTGCGCGACGCACTGCGACGCGAGATGAACGCGCTGCTGCGCGCGCTCGGCGTGACGACCGTCTACGTGACGCACGATCAGGCCGAAGCGATGGAGCTCGGCGACCGGATCGTCGTGATGGGCGCCGGCCGCATCGAACAGATCGGCACGCCGCGCGACGTCTACTACCGCCCTGCGAATCGCACGGTCGCGCAATTCATCGGCACGCTGAATCGCGTTGCAGGACAATGGCGGGACGGCGCGCTGGTGACGACCGGCGGCGCCATCGCGACGCCGCATGCGGGCGACGAATGGTTCTTCCGTCCCGAGGACGCGCAGCTCGCCGATCCGGCCGATGCGCCGTTGCGCGGCACGGTCGGCGCGTGTGCGTTCCTCGGGGAGCGCACACGGCTGACGATCGAGGATGCGGCGCCCGACGAGCTCGTGATCGATGTGCCGGGCCGCGTCGCGCTCGCGCGCGGCACCGCGGTCGGCCTGTCGATCGCGACCGACGGCCTGATCGCGCTCGGCGCATGAGCGGCGCGCCTCGCGCGCGCCCACGATAACGACATCCTTCCGAGGAACCGACGATGCTGCTTGCTCAAATCAGCGATCTCCACATCAAGCGTCCGGGCCAGCTCGCGTACCGGCGCGTCGACACCGCGGCGGCGCTCGCGCGCTGCGTCGAAAAGCTGAATGCGCTCGTGCCGCGCCCCGATGCGGTGCTCGTCACGGGCGACCTGACCGACTTCGGCCACGACGACGAATATCGGCACCTGCGCGATCTCCTCGCGCCGCTCGAGATCCCGTACTACCTGATGGTCGGCAATCACGACGATCGCGCGGCGCTGCGTCGCGCGTTCGCGGATCGCCACGAACTGCAGCACGGCGAATTCGTGCAGTACGCGCTCGACATCGGCGCCGTGCGCGTGCTCGCGCTCGACTCGCAGGTGCCGCGCACGAGCGGCGGCGACCTGTGCGATGCGCGGCTCGGCTGGCTCGCCGCGCAGCTCGACGCCGCGCGCGACACGCCGACGATCGTCGCGTTGCATCATCCGCCGTTCGTGTCGGGCATCGCTCACATGGATGCATTGCGGCTCGCACCGAGCGCGGCCGCGAAGCTCGATGCGCTGCTGCGCGGCTATCCGAACGTCGAGCGCGTGCTCTGCGGACACGTGCACCGGACGATGTTCACGCGCTTCGGCGGCACGCTCGCGTCGGCGGTGCCGGCGCCTGCACATCAGGTCGCCTTCGACCTGCGCGCGGACGGGCCGTCCGCGTTCCGGCTCGAACCGCCGGCGTTCGCGGTCCATCGGTACGCCCCGGACACCGGGATGGTTTCGCATCACGTGTACGTCGACGAGGGCGACGGGCCGTATCCGTTTTACGAGCCGTCCGGGGAACTGGTCGACTGACGCGGTTGGGGCGTGGCTGCGCCGGCGGCGATCGCGCATCGGCGACGCGCGCGCATCGCGGTTCGCCGGGGCGCGATCGCACGGCATGTCGCCGCGGGCATGGTTCGCAGCGCTCCGGTATGCCGACGAGCGGACGACCGCCGTGCCGTATCGACAGCCGGCGCACCTTACAGAGCGCCCTCCCGCCCGATCGGGCCGCCGGCACGCGCCGGCACGATTTGCGGCGCTCCGGTATGATCGGCACCCTCGATCGACGTCCGGCTGCGTGCGTCCGCCAGGGCCGCGCGCGCCGCGACGCGCTCATTTCGTCCCGTGCAGCCATGTCCATCGCTTCGTCCGACCGTCCGACCGACGCCGTCTCGCCCCACTATTCGCGCAGCCTGCTGTTGCTGCTCGCGACGATCGCGGGCGTGTCGGTCGCGAACATCTATTACAACCAGCCGCTGCTCGACAGCTTCCGCTCGGCGTTTCCGCAAGGCGCGTCGTGGATCGGCGCGGTGCCGACCGCGACGCAGCTCGGCTACGCGGCCGGCATGTTCCTGCTCGCGCCGCTCGGCGACCGCTTCGATCGCCGCACGCTGATCCTGCTGCAGATGGCGGCCCTGTCGGTTGCGCTGATCGCGGCCGCCAGCGCGCCGTCGCTCGTCGTGCTCGCGGCGGCGAGCCTCGCGATCGGCGTGCTCGCGACGATCGCGCAGCAGGCCGTGCCGTTCGCGGCCGAGATCGCGCCGCCGGCCGAGCGCGGCCATGCGGTCGGCACCGTGATGAGCGGCCTGCTGATCGGCATCCTGCTCGCGCGCACGGCCGCCGGTTTCGTCGCCGAATACTTCGGGTGGCGCGCGGTGTTCGGCGCATCGGTGGCCGCGCTCGTCGTGCTGGCAGTCGTCATCGTGATGCGGCTGCCGCGCAGCTCACCGACCTCGACGCTGTCGTACGGCAAGCTGCTCGGCTCGATGTGGCATCTCGTGGTCGAATTGCGCGGGCTGCGCGAAGCGTCGCTGACGGGCGCCGCGCTGTTCGCGGCGTTCAGCGCGTTCTGGCCCGTGCTGACGCTGCTGCTTGCGGGCCCGCCGTTTCATCTCGGTCCGCAGGCGGCCGGCCTGTTCGGGATCGTCGGCGCGGCGGGCGCACTCGCGGCCCCGTATGCGGGACGCTTTGCCGACACGCGCGGGCCGCGCGCGATCATCTCGCTCGCGATCGCGCTGCTGGCCGTCTCGTTCGTGATCTTCGCGCTGTCGGGCACGAGCCTCGTCGGGCTCGTGATCGGCGTGATCGTGCTCGATGTCGGCGTGCAGGCCGCGCAGATCTCGAACCAGTCGCGCATCTATGCGCTGAAGCCGGAAGCGCGCAGCCGCGTGAACACGGTCTACATGGTGTGCTATTTCATCGGTGGCGCGCTCGGCTCGTCGGTCGGCGTTATGGCCTGGCGCGCAGCCGGCTGGCTCGGCATGTGCGCCGCCGGACTGCTGTTTACCGCGCTCGCCGGCGCGTTCCACTACGTCGGCGGCAAGCGCGGCTGAGCGCCGCCGCCGCGTGGGGCGGGCGCCTTACGCGTCCGCGCGCTGCGGTGAGGACTCGCGCGCAGGCCGCGGCGCAAGTGGCGACAACGCGTCGGGCGTCGCCGCGTGGGGTGCTGCGGCATCGAGTGCCGGTGCGCCTACCGTCGCCGCGTCGACCGCTGCAGCACCGGCTGCCGCTGCATAGGTTGCCGCCGCGCCAACAACTGCTTCGCGTATTACCGCTGCATCGACTGCCGAAGCATCAACGACCGCTTCGGCTGCTGGCGCTGTGCCGGCTCCCGCAGCATCAACAACCCCTTCGTGCGCCGCCGCTGCGCCGGCTCCCGCAGCATCAACGACCTCTTCGTGCGCTGCCGCTGCACCGGCTCCCGTAGCATCAACAACGCCTTCGTGCGCTGCCGCTGCACCGGCCGCCGCAGCATCGACCACGCCTGCACCCGCTACCGCCGCACCGCCCGCCGCGCCATTCGGCGCAGCATTCGCCACCGCACTCGCCGCGGACACGGCGGCCGCCGTCATACCGGGCGCGACGTCCGGCATCGCGGCCGGCACGGGCACTGCGATCGGCTCGTACGCCGGCGCACCATCGGCCGCCGACGTAGACGCAGACGCATTCGCAGCAACCGGCGAACCGGCCGCGGCCGCTGCGGGCCGACGCGCCGGATCGAACAGGAACGACAGCCCGACGCTGCCGAGGATCGCGACGGTCGCGACGACGGTCGCCATCGTCACCGGCTCGCCGAGCATCAGCGCGCCGAGCGCCACTGCGACGATCGGATTCACGTACATGCAGCTGCTTGCGATGATCGGGCTCGTGTGCCGGATCAGATAGCCGTACGCGACGTACGCGGCCATCGTGCAGAACACCATCAGATAGACGAACGCGAACACGGGCGCGACCGCGAGGTGTTCGACATGCTCGCCGAGCAGCCATGCGGCGAGCGTCGACATCAGCCCGCCGAGGCCGATCTGCAGCGACGTCGAAAGAAACAGGTCGGACGGCAGTTTGAGCCGCGTCGCGAGGTGCGCGCCGCCGGCCCAGAACAGCGCGCCGGCCAGCACGCTGATCGTACCGAGCGCCGAGTTTTCGGCTGCGGCGCCACCCGAATTCAGCACGACGATCCCGACCATCCCGAGCGCGACGGCCGCCCACTCGCCTTTCGTCACGCGCCGCCCCGCGACCGCCGCGATCACGGTGGCGAACAGCGGCACCGTCGCGACCATCACCGCGGCCGAGCCGCTGCTGACCGTGCGCATCCCGAGCGCGATCGTGCCGGACGACAGCGCGACGAGCATCGTGCCGACGATTGCCGCATTACGGATCTCGACGAGCGTGGGCCATTCGGGCTTGCGGCGCAGCGCGAAGACGAACAGGCCGATCCCGCCGAGCAGGTTGCGCAGCCCCGACAGCAGCAGCGGCGGGAACGACTGCAGCGCGAAATGCAGCCCGCTGTACGTCGAACCCCAGACGAAATAGATGAATACGAGCGCGAGCGCAACGCGGCCGCCGCGGCTTTGCGGCAGACGAATCCGCAGCGGGAAGCGCGCGAGGAAATCGAGCAGACGGTCGAGCGGCGTCATGGCCTGACCGCCCGCACGTCGCGCCGCGTGCTCCGCCGAAAGACGCCGGCGACGCCGGCAAGCGGCCCTGACAGGGTCGGGAAAGCGAAAGCGGACGTGCGGAACGACATGACAGTGCGAACGGCGACGAATGAAAACCGGCAGGCGGCGGCAGAGGGACAAAAAAACGTGCGCAACCGCAACGGCTGCGCACGCTCGGCATTATGGCATCAAGGATTCGAAAGCATCGCCTGACACCGCTGAAAGGATCAGGACTGATGTTTCGGCGCGACATTTTCGGCGGCGGCGCGCGTGCCGAACGCCGTGAAGCGCCGACGCCGTTCGAAACGATCGCGATCCCGAAGTTTTTCTGCGCACGCCGCGCCGCACGATGCTGCACTGCGCAGCCGCCGGCACACGCACGCGTCGCACAGTGCGTGGGACGCGCGCGCCCGCGATGCTGCACGCGCACGTCGCGCCGCGGCCGGTTCCGGTTGAATCCGCCGCGAAGCCGGTGTATCGTGTGCCCTTGCTAACGCGGGGGTCCTGCAATGCTCCCGGTCGAACCGGCCGGCATTGTGGGTGAGAAATACCCTTTGAACCTGATCTGGATAATGCCAGCGCAGGGAAGCGTACGGGCTTCGCCGCCATCCCTCTGACGAAACCCGCCGCCTCACCAAACTCGTCTCCTGCTTAGCTCGAGCCCCCATTCGTCACGGGGCCCGGGTGAACGCCAAGGCGCCCACTCGGGCCGACAAGGAGATTGCATGAACGCCAATCCGAAGTTTCTGTCTGCCGACGCCCACGTCGACGCTGCTGCCGTCGCGCCGCTGCCCAATTCGCGGAAAGTCTATGTGACGGGCTCGCAGCCCGACATCCGCGTGCCGATGCGCGAGATCACGCAGGCCGACACGCCGACCGGCTTCGGCGGCGAAAAGAATCCCCCGATCTACGTCTACGACACGTCGGGCCCGTACACCGATCCGGACGCCAAGATCGACATCCGCGCGGGCCTGCCGGCGCTGCGCCAGCGCTGGATCGAAGCACGCGGCGACACCGAAACGCTGCCCGGCCTGTCGAGCCAGTACGGCCGCGAGCGCGCGGCCGATCCGGCCACGGCCGACCTGCGCTTCCCGGGCTTGCACCGCAATCCGCGCCGCGCACGCGCCGGCAAGAACGTGACGCAGATGCACTATGCGCGTCAGGGGATCATCACGCCGGAGATGGAGTTCATCGCGATCCGCGAGAACCAGCGCCGCGCCGAATACCTGGAGAGCCTGAAGGCGAGCGGCCCGAACGGCGCGAAGCTCGCCGCGATGATGGGCCGCCAGCATCCGGGGCAGGCGTTCGGCGCCGCGGCATTCGGCGGCAACGCGCCGAGCGAGATCACGCCGGAATTCGTGCGCGACGAAGTCGCGCGCGGCCGCGCGATCATCCCGGCCAACATCAATCACCCGGAATCGGAGCCGATGATCATCGGCCGCAACTTCCTCGTGAAGATCAATGCGAACATCGGCAACTCGGCCGTCACGTCGTCGATCGGCGAGGAAGTCGACAAGATGACGTGGGCGATCCGCTGGGGCGGCGATACGGTGATGGATCTGTCGACCGGCAAGCACATCCATGAAACGCGCGAGTGGATCATCCGCAACAGCCCGGTGCCGATCGGCACGGTGCCGATCTACCAGGCGCTCGAGAAGGTCAACGGCAAGGCCGAGGAACTGACCTGGGAAATCTTCCGCGACACGCTGATCGAGCAGGCCGAGCAAGGCGTCGACTACTTCACGATCCACGCCGGCGTGCGCCTGCAGTACGTGCCGCTGACCGCGAACCGGATGACGGGCATCGTGTCGCGCGGCGGCTCGATCATGGCGAAGTGGTGTCTCGCGCATCACAAGGAAAGCTTCCTCTACGAACACTTCGAAGAGATCTGCGAGATCATGAAGGCGTACGACGTGAGCTTCTCGCTCGGCGACGGTCTGCGCCCCGGCTCGATCTACGACGCAAACGACGAAGCGCAGCTCGGCGAGCTGAAGACGCTCGGCGAGCTCACGCAGATCGCATGGAAGCACGACGTGCAGGTGATGATCGAAGGTCCGGGCCACGTGCCGATGCAGCTGATCAAGGAAAACATGGATCTGCAGCTCGACTGGTGCAAGGAAGCGCCCTTCTACACGCTCGGGCCGCTGACGACCGACATCGCGCCGGGCTACGACCACATCACGTCGGGCATCGGCGCCGCGATGATCGGCTGGTTCGGCACCGCGATGCTCTGCTACGTGACGCCGAAGGAACACCTCGGCCTGCCGAACAAGGACGACGTCAAGGAAGGCATCATCACGTACAAGCTCGCCGCGCATGCCGCCGATCTCGCGAAGGGCCATCCCGGCGCGCAGGTGCGCGACAACGCGTTGTCGAAGGCGCGCTTCGAGTTCCGCTGGGAAGACCAGTTCAACCTCGGTCTCGATCCGGACAAGGCACGCGAATTCCACGACGAAACGCTGCCGAAGGATTCGGCCAAGGTCGCGCACTTCTGCTCGATGTGCGGCCCGCACTTCTGCTCGATGAAGATCACGCAGGACGTGCGCGAGTTCGCAGCGCAGCAGGGCGTGTCCGAAGCGGACGCGCTGCAGAAAGGGATGGAAGTGAAGGCCGTCGAATTCGTCAAGAGCGGCTCGGAAATCTATCACCGTCAGTGACGCACGGCGCGCCGCGGCGCGCACGTCGTTCGTCGAGCCCGCCTTCGCGCGGGCTTTTTTGCGCGCCCGCTCGCATCGCGCGTGCCTGTGCGTGGGGGCGAAACAATTCATTACGAAACGCGTCGGGGCTTAACAAGTCCTTACAGCAGCACCGCAGGCGCGCGCGTAGATTGAATTCATGCGCGGCCGCGGGCCGGCCGCGCGCCCTTCCGTTCACTACCACAAGGACAACGATCATGAACTCGATTCGGCGTATTGGGGTGTGCGCTCTCCTCGTCGCAACGGTGGCCAGCCTGTCGGCCTGCGACTCGATGACGAGGCGCCAGCGTGACACGGCAATCGGTGCGGGCGTCGGCGGCGTCGCGGGCGCGGCAATTGGCGGCAACGCGCTGTCGACGTTGGGCGGCGCAGCGGCCGGCGGCCTGATCGGCAACCAGGTCGGCAAGTAAGCGGCACCACGCGCGCCGCGATGCGGTGCGCGACATGTCGCTCCGGTCGCCCACGGCGCTTGCGCGGCAGCGAAGCGCCGTTTTCGCATGAGCCGCTCGCGCGCGGGTGCGCGCGCGGGTGCGGAAATGATCCGTTACCGTTTCGTACAGCGTGTCACCGGTGCGCGGCGTATGCTTCGCGTGTAATCGCGCGAACGCCCGCGCGCACGCGCATTCGGATGACGATTCACGGCGCGTACGAAGCAGGCCGGCGCGATACCGCGCCGTTCACGACGGCGCGCACGACCCACGCATCGGCCGCTCGTCGGCCGCCGGAGTGACATCATGAACAGGACGCTCGTCGCCGCCGCGCTCGCTTGCACGGCGCTCGCCGGCTGCTACTACCCGTACGGCTATTACGCGGCCGCGCCGGTTCAGCCGGCGCCCGTCTATGTCGATCCCGCACCCGTCTACTACTATCCGGCGCCCGCCTATGCGCCGGCTTGGGGCGGCTACTGGGGCCCGTCGCTGTCGCTGAACTTCGGCTTCGGCGGCGGACGCGGCGGCTGGCGCCATCACTGACGGCCGCAGGCAACCCATGCGCGTCGTGGCGGTTGCATAGCGCATGGCGCGCGTTGCGCCGTCGCGGCGCCGCGCGCTCTTCCCCCTCTTCCCGTTTCTTGTCGTTTCATTCGATCGTGAAACGACCGGCCGTAACGCGGTGTAAGATTCAGCGCATCCACCCTCTGCCGCCGGCCCGATGTCCCCGAAAAATGCGCTGTTGCTGACCGTGCTCGCCGCCCTGTGGGGCGCGTCGTTCCTGTTCATCCGGATCGGCGTCGCCGAATTCGGCGTCGCGCCGCTGATGGCGCTGCGCGTCGGGATCGGCGCGCTGTTCCTGACTGCGTTCGCGCTCACGCGCTTCCCCGCCGCCGATCTCGCCGCGCGGCTGCGTCGCCATGCGGGACCGCTGTTCGTCGTCGGCGTGCTCAATTCCGGCGCGCCGTTCTGTCTGTTCGCGTTCGCCGAGCTGACGCTGTCGGCCGGCGTGACGTCGGTGATCAACGCGACGACGCCGCTGTGGGGCGCGCTCGTCGCCTATCTGTGGCTGAAGGACAAGCTGTCATGGCTGCGCGCGCTCGGGCTCGTAATCGGCTTCGCCGGCGTGCTGACGCTCGTCTGGGATCAGGTCGCGACCGCGCACGGCGACGCCGGCGCCGGCACCACGGCACTCGCCGCGGCAGCCGCGCTCGGCGCGACGCTGCTCTACGGGATCGCCGCGAACTACACGAAACGCAAGCTCGGCGGCGTCGACCCGCTGATCAACGCGACCGGCAGCATGATCGGCTCGACCGTACTGCTCGTGCCGTTCGCGATCGCGACGTGGCCGGCCGCGGCCGTCAGCGCGCACGCGTGGGGCGCCGTGCTCGCGCTCGGCATCGCGTGCACGGGCGTCGCGTATTTCATCTTCTTCTTTCTGATCTCGCATATCGGCCCCGCACGCGCGATCACCGTGACATTCGTGATCCCGGTGTTCGGGCTGCTGTGGGGCGCGCTGTTTCTCGGCGAACAGGTGTCGCTCGCGATGGTCGAAGGCTGCGCGATCGTGCTCGTCGGCACCGCGCTCGCGACCGGTGCGATCAAGCGCATTCCCGGCATCGGCCCGCGCGGCGGCGAAGCGGCCTGAGGGCCGGCCGGGCGCGGGCCGCGCGGCGCGTGTGGAGTTACCCTGATACGCGCGCCGCGCCATTCCCGGTACACTGCGAACACTCATCCGCAGAAGGCGGCCCCGATGTCCCACGTTCTCCCGCATCCGCGTTCGCGCGCGATCGCACCTGCGTGGCGGCGTGAAATCGCCCCTTCCGTTCGCGCCAGCGCGCTACCGACATGAAGTCCTCGCGCGACCTCTCGCTCGATTCCCTCCTCGATCGCCTGACGCCCACGCCCGGCGGCTGGGTCGCGACCTACCGCGGCACGACGCTGCGCAGCGCGTTCCAGCCCGTGCTGTCGATCACGCACAAGCGCGTGGTCGGCTACGAGGCACTGCTGCGCGTGGTCGACGCGAACGGCACGCTGATCTCGCCGACCGCGCTGTTCGACCGCACGCGCAACGACGCCGATTCGTTGCTGCTCGACCGGCTCGCGCGCTGCCTGCATACGGCCAACTTCGTCGCGCAAGGCATCGGCGACGGCTGGCTGTTCCTGAACGTAACGCCGCGCGTGCTCGATTCGGGCCTCGTGCAGCGCGAGTTCGTCGAAGCGCTGTGCCGCCACTTCTCGCTGTCGCCGAACCGCATCGTGCTCGAGGTCATCGAGCAGCCCGCGCGCGACGAAGCCGAACTCGCGCGCACGATCGACATGATCCAGCATCGCGACTTCCTGATCGCGATCGACGATTTCGGCACCGGGTTCTCGAACTTCGACCGCGTGTGGCGTGCGCGGCCCGACATCGTGAAGCTCGACCGCTCGCTCGTCGAGCGTTCGACATGGTCCCCCGACGATCGCCGGATCATGCATCACCTCGTGTCGATGCTGCATCAAGCCGGTGCGATGGTGCTCGCCGAAGGCGTCGAAAGCGACGACGCGCTGCAGGCGCTGATGGATGCCGACATCGACTTCGTGCAGGGCTTCCAGTTCGGCCAGCCCGACACGTCGATCGCGCACGCGAGTGCGGCCGTGCCCGCGATGCTCGATGCGGCGTGGCAGCGTTTCATCGCGCGCCGGCATGCGCCGCCGGCTCCTGCGCAGCCGGGCTTCGACGCGATCGAGCGGCTCGTGCTCGCGGGCGCTGCGGCGTTTGCCGCGAGCGGCGATCTGCACGATGCCGCGCAGCGCGTGTTCGCGGTGCCGGCCGCACGGCGCGTATTCGTCACCGACGAGATCGGCGAGCAGTTCCTGCCGTCGATCGGCGCTCCGGGCCCGGCCGGCACGACGCGGCTCGCGCCGCTGTTTCCGGAGACCCACAGCAACTGGTCGCGGCGGCCGTACTTCCAGCGCGCGATCGCGGCGCCCGGCCGCGTCGCGCTGATGGGACCGCACTTTTCGCTGACCGAAGGCCGCGACTGCTATACGGCGGCCGTGGCAACGCATGCGCGCGGGCAGCTCATCGTCTTCTGCGTCGATTTCGTACTCGACAGCGCGGGCACGGTGATGCGTTAGCGCCGGATCGCGCGCGTTCGATGGCGCGATGGGCGCGCTTGCGCCGCCGCTCAGTCGACGATCTTGCCGCGCCCCGACTTCACCGCGCTACGGCGCGCCTTGTGCTCGAGCCGACGCTCCTTCGACGCGCGGGTCGGCCGCGTCGCGATCCGCGCGCGCGGCGTGAACGCGACGCTGCGAATCAGCGCATCGAGCCGCGCGAGCGCGGCTTCGCGGTTCTTGTCCTGCGTCCGGTATTCCTGCGACTTGATCACCACGACGCCATCGCGCGTGATCCGCTGGTCGGACAGCGCGAGCAGCCGCTCCTTCAGCACCGGCGGCAACGACGACGCGCGAATATCGAAGCGCAGATGAATCGCGCTCGACACCTTGTTCACGTTCTGCCCGCCCGCGCCTTGCGCGCGCACGGCCGTCCATTCGACGTCGGCCGGATCGAGCGTGTAGCGGATCATCATCGCGCCGCCTCCGCGCGACGTCGCGCGAGCGCTTCGTCGACGCGTGCCGACAGGCCCGAATCGCGCTGCGTGCGGGCCGCGACTGCCTGCGCGAGCACGTGCCGCGAGCCGATCACCTGCACGCGCGCGCGCGCGCGTGTGACGGCGGTATAGACGAGTTCGCGCGTCAGCACGCGACCGAACGATGCCGGCAGCACCAGCGCGGCCTCGTCGAACTCGGAGCCCTGCGACTTGTGGACCGTCAGCGCAAACGCCGTCTCGTGCGGCGGCAGCGCGGCAGGCGACACCGCACGCGCGGTGTCGTCCGCGCGGCGGAACCACACGCGCAGCACGCCGTTCGCATCGGGCAGCGCAATTCCGATGTCGCCGTTGAAGAGGCCGAGCGCGTAGTCGTTGCGCGTGACCATGATCGGCCGCCCCGTGAACCAGTGCGCACCGACCGCGAGCGGCACGCGCGCGGCGCGCCGCACCTGCGCGGCGACGAGTGCGTTCACGTGTTCCGCGCCACGCGAGCCGTTGCGCGTCGCGCAGAGAATCCGGAACCGGTTGAGTGCGTCGAACAGCGGCAGCGGATCGGGTGTGGGCGCGGCCAGCGCCGTGCGCAGCGCGTCGAGATAGGCGTCGAACCGCCGCGCGAGCCGGTCGATCGTCGCCGCGGCGAGCATATCCCCTGCATCTTCGTAAAACGACGCGGCGGCTGCGTCGTCGGCGGGCAACGCATCGAGCGCGGCCTGCACGTCGCCGCGGCGGATCGCAAGCGACAGCCGGCCGATCGGCGAATCGAGCCCGAACCTGTAATTGCGTTCGAGCCAGACGACGCAGTCGGCGAGCGGCGCGGGCGGGGACGCATGCGCGGACGCGGCGGGCGACGGTGCGGTCGCTTCGATGCGTGCCGACGCCGCCGATGCGGGCGTCGACGCGAGCGCCATCGCGTTCGCGTCGAGCGGCGGCAGCACGGCTGCATCGAGCCATGCGAGTTCCTCGCCTTCGATCCACGCGGGCGCGGCGTCGTGCGGGTCCGTGGCGTTGGTGGCGTCGGTGGACGATCGTGGCGAGGAGTCGCTGTCGGCCGCCCTGGCGCCATCGTCCTGCGGTTCGTCGTCGAACAGCGACGCTTGCCGCACATCGACCGTTCGCTTGCGTGTCGTTTTGCGCGCGGCAGCGGTAGGCGGCGGCGACGCCACGGGCGAAGCTGCCGACGTCGATCCGTTCTCGCTCGCCCCGTCGTCCGGCACCGGCAATGCCGCAACGAACGCCGCTTCGTCGATCCCCAGCGCCTGCGCGATGCGCGTGCGTGCGGCGGCGGTAAACGTCGGCCGTGCGCTCAATTCCGCGAACACCGCGCCCGCCTCGACCGCCGCAAGCTGATCCTTGTCGCCGAGCAGCACGAGCCGCGCGCCCGGCGCGAGCGCATCGAGCAGATGCGCGGCCAGCGCGACGTCGATCATCGACGCTTCGTCGACGACGATCAGGTCGTACGGCAGCGGGTTGTCGCGATGATGGCGAAAGCCCGACGCACCGCCGCCGCCGAGCAGCCGGTGCAGCGTGTACGACGTGTCGGGCAGCCGCGCCGCCAGCTCGGGCGGCAGGTCGCCGGCCCGCGCGTGCAGCGCTTCCTGCATGCGCTGCGCGGCCTTGCCGGTCGGCGCGGCGAGCGCAACGCGCAGCGCCGGATGCGCGTCGAGCAGACAGGCCAGCACGCCGACGACGGTCGTCGTCTTCCCGGTGCCGGGGCCGCCACTGACGATCGTCACGCGGCCCGTCAGCGCGACGATCACCGCGACACGCTGCCAGTCGACTTCGCCGGTCGCCGGACCGAAATAGCGCGTCAGGTTCTCGCGCAGGCGCTCCGGCGACAGCGCATCGTCCGCGCGGGCGACGCCGGCCTGCGCGACGAGCGCATCGGCAAGACGCCGTTCGTAGTCGAAATAGCGCGACAGATACAGGTGATCGTGCCGGTCGACGATCAGCGGCCGCTCGTCGCCGCGCACGAGCGTGCCGAACGCGACGACGCCGCTTGCCGCGAGCGCCGCGCGCACGTCGCCGAGCGTCGCCTCGTAGCGCTGCGCGAGCGCACCGAGCGACACGCAGACGTGACCGGCCGCGGTCGCGCGGCTCGTCGCGAAG
>NZ_KV786493.1:0-1927 GCF_001806955.1 Burkholderia sp. HMSC10F09 | reverse complement strand
CCCGCGGGCGGTGCGGCGGCCGGCCGGCGCTGCGCGTCGAGCCACGCGCGAAACGCGTCGGGCGGCTGCGCGACCACGTCGAACGCCATGTGCGCGTGCTGCGCGCCGCAGTACTGCGAGCACTGGCCGCGATAGACGCCGGGCCGGTCGGCCTGCAGCCACTGCCGGTTCGTCTGTCCGGGAATCGTCTCGGTCTTTCCCGCGAGCTGCGGCACCCAGAATGCGTGGATGACGTCCGCGCTCTTCAGTTCGATCGCGATCGGCTCGCCCACCGGAATATGGATTTCGTTCGCGGTGACGAGCGCCGGTTCGCCCGGATAGCGCACGGCCCACCACCAGTCGTGCGCGATCACGGTGATCGTCAGCACGGGCGGGCGCGGCGGATAGGCGACCGCGCCCAGCACGCGCAGCATGTAGACGAGCGCGCCGAACAGCAGCACGGCCGACACCGCGCTGCCGATCGCGACGAAGCGCACGCCGTCGCCGCCGCGGGCCTCGCGCCTGCGGCGGCGAAACAGCGCCAGCGCGAGCAGCGTCGCGATCGCGATGCAGACGAACGTGCAGAGCGCGAGCAGCGCCCACCCGAGCACGAACACCGGCCGCGCGGCGGGGCCCGCCGCGTGCGCGACATACGCGAGCGGCAGCGGTTCGGCGGCGGCCTGCGCGCATGCAATCGCTGCGGACGCAACGATACACGCGAGGGCGCACGCGACGCGGCGCACGTTCGGGGAAAGCGGGACCAGCAACGCGACTCCTTGCCGAATGCGGCGGACGACGACGGCGACAGGCGGTGCAGCAATTTCCGTGCGTGCGCGCGGCGAGTGCGGCGCGCGACGCGTGCGCGCGTGCATCGGCGGCCGCGTTACAGCGGCGTTGTAAATCGGGCGCGCGCGCCCCGTGCGGCCGGATCGCATGCGCCGGCCGTCGCGCGGCATGCCGGTTGCTCCGTCGCCCGCGTCCCTGGCGCGCGGCGTGTGCACGGCCGCGACGCGCGGGCCACGGAGCAGATCGGAGGAAACGAACGTGAAAACCGTCGCGATCACGGGCGCGAGTGCCGGCGTCGGCCGCGCGACCGCTCATGCCTTTGCCCGGCTCGGCGCGAACGTCGCGCTGCTGGCGCGCGATCCGCGCGCGCTCGAGGACGCCGCCGCGGAAGTGCGGGCGTACGGCGTGCAGGCGCTGCCGATCGCGGTCGACGTTAGCGACGCCGCCGCGCTCGATGCGGCCGCCGCGCGCATCGAGCGCGAGCTGGGGCCCGTCGACGTGTGGGTCAACAACGCGATGGTCACCGTGTTCGCGCCGTTCGACGCGATCGCGCCGGAGGATTTCGCGCGCGTGACCGACGTCACCTATCTCGGCTGCGTGAACGGCACGCGCGCGGCGCTGGCGCGGATGCGCACGCGCGATCGCGGCACGATCGTGCAGGTCGGCTCGGCGCTCGCGTATCGGTCGATTCCGCTGCAGGCGCCGTATTGCGGCGCGAAGCATGCGATCCGCGGCTTCACCGACGCGCTGCGCTGCGAGCTGCTGCACGACGGCAGCCGCATACGCGTGACGATGGTGCAACTGCCCGCGATCGATACGCCGCAGTTCGACTGGGCCGAATCGGAACTGCCGAACAAGCCGCGGCCCGTCGCGCCGGTATACGCGCCGGAAGTCGCGGCCGATGCGATCGTGCGCGCCGCGCGTCGGCCGTGTCGCGAGCGCTGGGTCGGCTGGTCGTCGCTCGCGGCGATCCTCGCGAACGGCGTCGCGCCGGGCTGCTTCGACCGCTATCTCGCGTACACGGCCGTGCGCGGCCAGCAGCGCGCGGAACCGGCCGGCGTGCGCGCCTCGAACCTGTGGGAGACGGTGCCGGACGGGCACGCGACGCGCGGCGCGTTCACCGACGAGGCGCACCGCACGGGCGCGGACGGCGCGCTCGGCT
>NZ_KV786492.1:0-504 GCF_001806955.1 Burkholderia sp. HMSC10F09 | reverse complement strand
ACGGCGGCAACGTGTCGGCGGCCGCGCGCGCGCTCGGCGTGTCGCGCAACACCATCTACCGGAAGATGCCGTCCGTCGGCACCGCGCCGCTGCGCACGGACGAACACTGAAGGGCGGCCTCACTGTCACACCCGCTGTGTCAGCTTGCAACACCGGTGTTCAAGGATTCAACAGTCGCGCAGCCGGACGCCTGCCGCCCGCCGCCTGCGCCGACGGCAATTGAAACCGTTTTGTGGGTGATTCGTAAGGTTGTCGCCGCAACGACCGCGCGGCGGCATCCGCACGTCGTCGCACAGGCGATACGCCCGCCCGGCACGCTCCTTGCTGAATAGTGATCGACCGCCGATCGACGCGGTTCATTCGATGCAACTCAACTGAACAAGGAGACATGCCATGCAGTGGACGCCCCCCGCCTATACCGATCTGCGCTTCGGTTTCGAAATCACGATGTATATCGCCAACCGCTGATCGGCGTACGCCGCGCCGCCGCCTGCCGCGCAGGCG
>NZ_KV786491.1:0-29442 GCF_001806955.1 Burkholderia sp. HMSC10F09 | reverse complement strand
CGCGACGGCGGCGCGGCCGGCGCCGCGGCCGCGCGTGCGTCGAGCGCGTACGGGACGGGCTCCTCCGCGCCGTTGAACACGCGCACGTCGCCGAGATCGTCACGCCGGCTCGCCGCATAGACGGCCTGCGGCACGGTGAGCTGGTAGTACGCGGCGCTGCCGTCGAGGTCGAGCGCAAACCGTTGTGCGACGCGTTCGGCGGGCGTCGCGGCGTCGGCCGTCGCGAACGACGTCGACAGACTCAGCGCAAGCAGGGCGGCGAACGGTTTCATCGCGTGTCTTCCCGATGGGCCGCGGCCTTCGGCGGCAGCGGCGAGAAATAGCCGATCAACAGCAGCAGCACGCCGATGCCGATGAACGACACGATGCGTTCGATGCCGGTCACGTGCGACAGATCGAACACGAACAGTTTGACGACCGTCAGCGCGAGCAGCGCCGCGCCGACGAACCAGAGCGCGCGCCGTCCGCGGCGCGTCGCCCAGATCATCGTCGCGAGCGCGCAGAGCGTCCAGTACACGGAGACCGAGGCCTGCACGCGCATCGACTCGACCATCGGGCCGGGCGCGTAGCGCACGCCGGTCCAGTGATGCAGCGTGCGCAGCAGCAGCGCGTTGAACCACAGGAATACGGTCGCCCCGATCGCATAGTCGACTGCGCGTGAGCGCCACGCGATGCCGAGCGCCGTCAGCCGGTGCAGCCATACGGCGACCGCCGCAAACGCGACGCCTTGCGCGACGTCGAGCGGATTGAGCAGCGGCAGCCAGAACAGCGGCGCGGCGTCGCCGTCGCTCGTCACGCTCGCGATGCTCCAGAGCCACAGCAGCGCGGCGAGCGGTGCGGCGCCGCCGATCTGATAGGCGTGCGCAAAAGCGGCAACCGGCCAGCGCAGCCGCGCGCCGGGCCCGGCGACGAGCAGCAGCAGCGCACCGAAGCCGTATGCCCACGCGCTCCAGCTCCATGCGCCTTCGGGCACGAACGCGCGCAGGCGCCAGAACCCTTCCAGCGCGCATAGTCCGCACAGCGTCCAGAACATCAGCGTATGCAGCGGCGCGATCGCAAACGTCTGCGCGCGCACGATGCGATCGGGCGCCGAGGCGGTGGCCGGATCGCCGTTCACCGTGCTGCGCGACTGGCGCCACAGCAGCACGTAGCATGCGATCGCGGCGATCGGCCACGCGAGTGCGCCGATCCCGGACAGCGGCGCTTCATACAGTGCGTACGCGTACACCGCGAGCAACGCGAGGGCCGGCGCGAGCGCGAGTGCGGGCCATTCGGCGATCGGCCATGCGAGCCGGCGGCGGAGAATATGCGCGAGCGATGCCGTGCCGGCCGCGAACAGCACGAACGCGTCGACGACGAAGCGATCGCGATGCGGATCGATGCGGCGCGCGGCGTACGCGAGGATTTCATGCACGCCGCCGCCGATCCACCACAGCAGTCCCCACGCGGCCGCCGCGATGCCGATCGCCGGCATCCACGCGTGCCACGCACGCGCATCGTCGCGGCCGTGCAGCCACCAGCCGGTGAACACGCCGGCGAGCGCGATCAGCAGCATGGCGACATACACGCTGTTCAGCACGGGCAGCGCGGCGCCATCGTCGCGGACGAGCAGGCCCACGCAAAGCGCGCCGGCTGCCGCGAGCTGCATCAGCAGGCCGAAGCCGAACCGCACGATGCGCTTCTCGCGTACCGCGAGCCAGACGAGCGCCGCACCTTCGAGCGCCCAGGCGGAACTTGTCGTCGGGCCGGAGAACGCGAGCGGTACCGCGAGCGTCGCGAAGATCACGGCGAGCGCGAGCATCGATTCGAACAGCAGCCCGAGCCGTGCGCGCCGCGGCGCGAGCCATGCGGCAACCGCGATGTAGAACGCCGACAACGCGACGGCGCTCCACGCAAGCGCGAACGGAACGTCCGCGACGAGCGCCGCCTGCAGCGCGGTCGTGACGAGCGGTGTGCCGAACACGAGCGTGCCGTCCACGTAGTGCCGCAGCGCAAGTTCGCGCCGCACCGCATACAGCAACGCGATGCCGACATACATGAGGAAGAACAGCACGAGAAACGGCTCGGTGCTGGCGAACAGCGCGGGGCGGTACGACATCGCGCCCCATAGCGAGCCGATCGTGAACGTGAACACGAAGCCGAGCAGGTTCAGCGGACGCCACGCCTTGAACCATGCGATCGCGAAGATGCCGGCGTTCAGCAGCGCGTAGTAGCCGAACAGCGCGACATGGTTGCCGTGCCCGGTCGACAGCAGCACGGGCGCGAGAAAGCCGCCCGCGCTGCCCATCGTCGCGAGCGACATGGCGTTCTGCCGGATCGCGAGGAACGCGCTCAGCGCGCAGATCGCGACCATCACCGCAAAGGCGGCGCCGACGGGCAGCAGCTCGTAGCGCTTCGTCGCGGCGAACACGGTGAGATACAGCAGGCCGACGCCGCCGCCCTGCAGCACGAGCCCGTAAGCGGCGCGACGTGCGCGCAGCCGCCAGCCGAGCGCGAGCAGCACGGTCGCGGCGAGCGCGGTGCCGGCGAGGCGGAATTCGATCGGCAGCAGATCGTTGTCGGCCGCGTACTTCAGCAGGAACGCGACGCCGAAGAACAGCACGACGATCCCGACGCGCACGACCGTATTGCCGCCGAACAGCCACTCGCGCGCGGCCCGGAGCGCGCGGGCGGCGAGGCCCGGTTCGCGAGGCGTCGGCGTGGCGCCGGTGCGATCGGGCGGCGTTGCGGCACTCCCGGTAGCCGGGGCAGAGGCAGGAGCGGGTGCGTGCGCAACGGTTTGCGCGCGGGTGCTTTGCACGGCGGCGGTGACCGGCGTCGCGGCGATGGCCGGCGACGGCGAGACCGGTGCGACGTCGTCCGCTTCGGAAGGCGATGCAGCGGACGACCCGGCCGGCGCCGCATCTTCGTAGCTCTCCAATGGCGCGCCCGTCTTCGCACCGGCAAGTTGCGCGCGCAACGACGCGAGCTCCCGCGTGAGCGTATCGACGGTCGCTTCGAGGCGCGCGACGCGCTCGGCGAGCGTCGCGGCAGGCGGTTGCGCGTCGTGCGCGCCGAAGTGCTCCGGCGCAGCGGCGGCGCGATCGTCGCGACCGCGTCGTTTCAGCAGGTGACCCAGATAGAAGCCGGCGGCCGCGCCGAGCAGCGCGCCCGTTTCGAGCGACACGTTCTCGATCAGGGCGGCGATGCCGCCCACGATGAAGCCGATTGCGGCAAAGGCCCAGTTCATCGCCTAGTTCCCTCTCTCATATCGTTATCGTCCTTCGATCGCTACGCGTGCGGATCGAGGCGGTATGCTGCAGCCGGCAGGCGAACCGGCATGCGGTGTCGTGTGTGCGCGATCGTTGTGTCGCGGCGATCGCGCCGTCATGGCGGGCTGCGGGTTTGCCCGGAATGTATCACAGCGGCTGCCCGCAATTGCCGCGTTGGCCGCGACGCGCGCGCGGCCTTTTTGCACGGTCATGCTTTTATCCGCGAATGCGGCCGATCGGACGTGAAATTGTCGTAAAGCGACGCGCAGGCGAACGCGCTTGTCGCAAAACGTCGTCAGACGAATCGTGCGTTGCTGCGCACAAGCGCGTACGCGATCGCCCGTCGCTGCTGGCGCAGCGCGTTTTGCATCGCCGCAATCGGATGCCGCGCCGTGTGGCGCGAGGCGCGGCGCGGCCGCGGGCCGTGTCGTATTTGCGCAAGCGTTTGTCGTAATTCGTCGGCAGGCCCGGGTTTTTTCTGGCAACTATGTAGGCACGCTGTGACACGCGTGAGTCCCCGCTACACGAGGAGAAGGTTTCGATGGATGCCCCCAAGGTCGTAGTCGAAGGTCTGTGCAAGGTGTTTGGAAGCAACCCGCAGCAGGCGCTCGACATGCTCGCTGCCGGTGCGACGAAGGACGAGGTACTGAAGCGCACGGGCCAGGTTGTCGGCGTGCATAACGTATCGTTCGACGTGCAGGAAGGCGAAATTTTCGTGCTGATGGGCCTGTCCGGCTCCGGCAAATCCACGCTGATCCGCCTCGTGAACCGGCTGGTCGATCCGAGCGCCGGCAAGGTGCTCATCGACGGGCTCGACGTCGCGTCGGCGCGCCGCTCGGCGCTCACCGCGCTGCGCCGCAAGGACATGAGCATGGTGTTCCAGTCGTTCGCGCTGATGCCGCACCGCACCGTGCTGTCGAACGCCGCATTCGGCCTCGAGGTCGCCGGCATGGCGAAGAAGGAGCGCGAACGGCGCGCGATGGAGGTGCTCGAGCAGGTCGGCCTCGCACCGTTCTCGCACAAGCTGCCGTCCGAGCTGTCGGGCGGGATGCAGCAGCGCGTGGGCCTCGCCCGCGCTCTGGCCGTGAACCCGTCGCTGATGATCATGGACGAGGCGTTTTCCGCGCTCGATCCGCTCAAGCGCCGCGAAATGCAGGACGTGCTGCTTCAGCTGCAGAAGGAACAGCGCCGCACGATCATGTTCGTGTCGCACGATCTCGAGGAAGCACTGCGCATCGGCAACCGCATCGCGATCATGGAAGGCGGCCGGCTCGTGCAGGTCGGCACGCCGCAGGACATCATCGCGAACCCGGCCGACGACTACGTACGCGCGTTCTTCGACGGCATCGACACCAGCCGCTACCTGACGGCCGGCGACTTGATGCAGACGGGCGCGGTGCCGCTCGTGTCGAAGTTCGACGCGGCCAACGTCGCCGCATCGCTGAACGGCAGCGCCGAATACGCATTCGTGCTCGACGCCGAACGCAAGATCCGCGGCTTCGTCACGCGCGACGCGATCGGCAGCACGACGCCGGCGCTGCGTCCGATCGAAAGCATCCGCCGCGACGCGTCGCTCGAGCACGTCGTCGCGCGCGTGGTCGCGAGCCCGAACGCGTTGCCCGTCGTCGACGACGACGGCTGCTACTGCGGTTCGGTCGACCGCGCGCTCATCCTGAAGGCCATCACGCGTTCGCGAGGCTCCCATGTCTGAAATGATTCCGCTCGGTAGTTGGGTCGACCAGTCCGTTCATTACCTGCTCGACCATGATGCCGCGACGTTCGATGCGATCGGTCGCGCGATCGAAGGGCTGGCCGCACTGATCGAGCACGGCCTGCAGGCCGTGCCGATGTGGCTGATGATGGCGTTCTTCATCGGCATCGGGCTGTGGCGCGTGGGCTGGCGCTTCGCGCTGTTCACCACCTTGTCGCTGCTGCTGATTTTTGCGACCGGCTTCTGGGATCAGACGGTGATCACGCTGGGCCTCACGCTGTCGTCGACGATCATCAGCCTCGTGCTCGGCATTCCGCTCGGCATCTGGGCCGCGAAGAGCAAGTGGGTCGCCGCCATCGTGCGTCCGATCCTCGACCTGATGCAGACGATGCCTGCCTTCGTCTATCTGATTCCGGCCGCGATGCTGTTCGGTCTCGGCCGCGTGCCGGGGATCCTGTCGACGGTGATCTTCGCGATGCCGCCGGCCGTGCGTCTGACGAGCCTCGGCATCCGCCACGTGAACCGCGAGATCGTCGAAGCCGGCCAGGCATTCGGCTGCACGCCGTGGCAGCTGCTGTACAAGGTGCAGTTCCCGAACGCGCTGCCGTCGATCATGCAGGGCGTGAACCAGACGATCATGATGGCGCTGTCGATGGTGGTCATCGCGTCGATGGTCGGCGCGGGCGGCCTCGGCAACGACGTGCTCGCGAGCATCCAGCGCCTGGATATCGGCCTCGGCTTCGAAAGCGGTCTGTCGGTCGTGCTGCTCGCGATCATTCTCGACCGCATCACCGAAAGCTTCGGCCGTGCGCCGGGCGCCGCGCGGGCACCGCTGTTCGCCGGACTCAAGCAGCTGTTTCGCGTGAAGGCCGCGCCCGCGCAGGCCTGATCGCCCGGCGGCGGGCGCCTCGTCCCGCCGCCTCTCCCTCGTCCAGTTCCTGCTCCCGCTGTTCGCGCCGCGGGGCAGGTTTTGTGCAACCTCTCGATAGGAGAGCGATGTGACGTCCGCCGCCGCTGTCGCGCCCGCCGCCTGCGTTTCACCGGTTTCGTCCCTCGCACACTTCGGTTTCCTGACGCTGCCGAACTTCTCGATGATCGCGTTCTCGAGCGCGGTCGAAGTGCTGCGGATGGCGAACTACGTCGCGCGCGAAGACCACTATCGCTGGTCGATCTATTCGCTCGACGGCGCGCCCGTGCACGCGAGCAACGGCATCGCGGTGCGGCCCACGCAGGCGCTCGACTACACGCGCCTGCCCGACGTGATGATCGTGTGCGGCGGCATTCGCATCCGTGACGTCGTCGACGACGTCGCGCGCGACACGCTCGCCGCGCTCGCCGAACGCGGGCTGCCGCTCGGCGGCATCTGCACCGGCGCCTATGCGCTGATGTCGAGCGGGCTGCTCGACGGCTACCGCTGCACCGTGCACTGGGAAAACCTGTCGGCGCTGCATACCGAGTTTCCGCAGGTCGGCTTCGCGGACGAGCTGTTCGTCGTCGATCGCGACCGGCTCACCTGCACCGGCGGCACCGCGCCGCTCGACCTGATGCTGAACCTCGTCGGCATGCGTTTCGGGCAGCAGCTCGCCGCGCAGGTGTCCGAGCAGTTCATCCTCGAACGCATCCGCAGCTCGACCGATACGCAGCCGATTCCGGTCGATGCGCGCGTCGGCTTTTCGCGCGCGGAGTTGATCGAGGTCGTGCGGCTGATGGAGGCGAACATCGAGGAACCGCTGTCGCTCGAGGAGCTCGCGCGGCTCGTGCGGCTGTCGCAGCGGCATCTGCAGCGCATGTTCAAGGTGTATCTGAACGTGTCGCCGACGCACTATTACCTGACGCTGCGATTGAAGCGCGCGCGCGATCTGCTGCGCACGACCGACGCGTCGATCGCGCGCGTGACGACCGTGTGCGGCTTTCATTCGCCGTGTCACTTCAGCAAGGCCTATCGCGCGCAGTTCGGCCACGCGCCGAGCTACGAGCGCCGGCTGCCCGGCCGCTGACGGCTTCAACACCATCCGCGACGCCGCCGGGATCGCGGCGCGCGGTGTCCATCAACGATCCCGCACTCGTGCAAACAGCATCACATTGAGGAGAAGACAGATGAAGCGCCTATTGATCGCAGCGGCATGTGGCGTCGGGATCGCCGCCGCGCCGGTGTCGACCGTGTACGCGGCCGATCCGCCGGTGTGCAAGAACGTCCGGTTCGCGGACGTCGGCTGGTCCGACATTGCGGCGACCACGGGCCTCGCGTCGACGATACTGCAAGGTCTCGGCTACAACCCGACGAAGACGATCGCGTCGGTGCCGATCACGTTCGCGGGGATCAAGAGCAAGCAGATCGACGTGTTCCTCGGCTACTGGTCGCCGACGATGGACCCGATCATCCAGCCGTTCACGAAGGCCGGCACGATCAAGGTGCTCGCGACGCCGAACCTGACCGGCGCGAAATACACGCTCGCGGTGCCCGACTACGTCTATCAGGGCGGCCTGAAGTCGTTCCAGGATATCCAGAAATACGCGGACAAGCTGAACGGCAAGATCTACGGGATCGAGCCGGGCAACGACGGCAACGCGCTGATCAAGAAGATGATCGACACGAACCAGTTCGGCCTCGGCAAGTTCAAGCTCGTCGAGTCGAGCGAGGCGGGAATGCTCGTCGAGGTGAATCGCGCGATCCGCGACAAGCAGTGGATCGTGTTCCTCGGTTGGGAGCCGCACCCGATGAACGTGCAGATGAAGATCGACTATCTGACCGGCGGCGACGACGTCTTCGGTCCGAACTACGGCGAGGCGAAGGTGCTGACGGCCACGCCGCCCGACTATGCGCAGCGCTGCCCGAACGTCGCGAAGTTCGTGTCGAACCTGCAGTTCACGACGTCGATCGAAAACCACGTGATGGTGCCGATCATGAACAAGGAAGACCCGAACAAGGCCGCGAAGGAATGGCTGAAGGCGAATCCGCAGTCGCTCGACAAGTGGCTCGCCGGCGTGACGACGATCGACGGCAAGCCCGGACTGCCGGCCGTGAAGGCCTATCTCGGCGTGCAGTAAGCGGCGCGCGCTGCTGCTGGGGCATCCCGGGCAGCGGCCGCGCGATACCCCCGCGAGTATGGCGGCCGGCGCCGCCTGCGCGCGGTTTTTTTCGTCGGAACAATCGCGTGCGGCGCTACCGCGTCGCCGCCGTCACGCGAACCGCACGCAATAGACCGGCGGCAAATGCGCGGACACCAGTTGCCAGCGATCGCCGCCGTCGTCGGACGTCCATAGCGCGCCGGTGGTCGACGCCATCGCGAGCCGTGTGCCTGAATCGTCGACCGCGAGTCCGTGCCGGTACACGAGATCGTACGCGGGTGCGGGCGGCAGGCCGTTCGACCGCCGCTCGAAACTGCGGCCGCCGTCGCGCGTGCGCGTGACGACGAATTCGCCGTTCACCGGAATCCGGCACGCATCCTTGACGGCCGGCACGAACCACGCCGTGTCCGGATCGCGCGGGTGCACGGCGACGGCGAAGCCGAAGCTCGACGGCTGCGCTTCGATGCGCTGCCAGCGCGCACCGCCGTCGGTCGAGCGGAAGATCGCGCAGTGATGCTGCGCCCACAGCACGTCGGGCGCGGCCGCGCACTGGACGACGCGGTGCGGGTCCTGCACGTTCGGTTCACCGCGCCGTTCGGGCGGCATGTAGTCGGCTTCCATCCCGTCCGCGGTGACGCGCCAGCTCGCGCCGCCATCGTCGGTCTGCCAGACGCCGCCGCACGAAATGCCGACCGTCACGTGGCGGCTGTCGCGCGGGTCGACCATCACCGAATGAATGCCCGGCGCGTCGTAGCCGCCGCCGAACCATTCGGGGCGCTCGGGGCGGTCCCACAGCGCGCGGTTCAGCACCCATGAGTCGCCGCCGTTGTCGGAGCGGAACAGGCCGCCGGGAATCGTGCCGGCCCACAGCACGCCCGGTTCGTCGGCGCCGCCCGCTTCGAGCGACCAGATCTGCTGAAGCGTCCACGGCGGCTGCGGGGGCGCGGGCGATGCGGCGTTGCGGTCCGGATCGGCGGCGGCGCTCGCGTGCGCATCGCCGTTCGGGCGCGGTGCGTCGGCCGGCTGCGGCGGATAGACGGGCACCGCGCATTCTTCCCACTCGGCCGCACCAGCACGGCGACGATGCAGCTTGACGCCGAAGTGACCGAGATTGAGTGCCGCATAGAGCGTGCCGTCGCGCGGATCGGCAAGCGTCATGCCGACCGGTTCGCCGGCGAAGTGCGGATCGCCGAGCGTCCAGCGGCCGCTGCCGTCCGCATGCAGCACGAACAGGCCCTTGCGGGTCGCGACAAGCAAACGGTCGTTCATCGATGTCTCCTGTTCATCGGCGCCCGCTGCATGGCGGCGCCGCGTCGTTCGTTTCGTCGGTCGTTCTGCGCGGCGGACGTCAGCCGCCCGACAGCGCCTGCACGACGTACACGCGGCTGTCCGCGGCGAGCGCATCGGACAGCCGCTGCCGGTCGCGGATCGGCCGGCCGTCGATGAACACCGCGAGATGCTTACGCAGCGCGCCTTGATCGTCGACGATATAGCCGCGCAGTCGCGGCTGCTCGCGGAACACCGCGTCGAGCGCTTCGCCGAGCGAATGCGCGTCGACGTCGCGCTCGGGCGTCTCGATATGCCGCTGGATCGACGCGGCGAAAAACAGATGCGCCATGGCGGGACACCGGAAAGTGGGGCGGACGGAGCGATGGTTGCGCCGGTTCTGTAGTGTAGGCGATCGTTTTGGCGCGACCGCATTGCGATGCAGCATCGCACGCGGGCCGCGGGCGTCAGCTTACGCGTACTTGTCGCCGAGTCAGCTTACGCGTACTTGTCGCCGACCGCGCCGCGCACCGGATGCGTGTCGTAGACGATCTTCATCCGCTCGATCAGCCCCGCTTCGTCGAATTCGAACACGTCGACGCATTCGAACGTGACGACCGAGCCGTCCTTCAGTCCCCAGTCATAGACGAAATAGCCGGTCGCGCGACGGGCGCCGGTGGTGCTTACGCAGATGTCGATCGGCGTGATGCGGCTCTGCCCGGACGCCGCCGCGACCTTCTCGAAGAACGGCGCGGGCGCCATCCAGCCGAGAAACGGCGAATGAATCTGCGCATCTGGCGCGAACAGCGCGCAGATTGCGGCGACGTCGCCGCGTTCGAGCGCTTGCAGATAGGTGCCGATCTGGCGCGCGTAGGTGGAATCGGGCGACGGGGCCATTCGTGTTCTCCGTTGTGTGTCGACGAGTCGCGCTGCGTTCGGAGTGCAGCACGCGTGCGCACCACGATAGCGATGCGCGGATGCCGACACAAGCGGCAGATTCGCCCCGCCGCCCCGCGTTTTCTGCATGGTCGTGTGGCGCTGCCGAGAAAGCATCTCACGCCGCGCACAACACGCTACACCGGAATCGACCCGCCACGCAGCCGTATCCCGAGCCGCACGATACCGATCACCGCATTCGACAACCACCTCAGCATGCGCGGCATGTCGCGCCGGCGAATGTCGAGCAGCAGCACGATCCGCACGTCGTCGCTGTCGTTCCATACCTCGTGCTCGAACGTGTCGTCCCACAGCAGGAAGCGGCCTTCGTCGAGCCGGTATTCGCGGCCGTCGACCTTCAGCACGGCGGCCGGCGTGCCGTCCGCGCGACGGGGCATCGACAGCACCAGATAGCCGCGCAGGATCCCGCGAAACGGCCCGCGATGCGGCGGAATGTGCTTGCCCGGCGCGAGGAACGACAGCGACGCGGACAGCACGTCCGGCGACGTCGCGACGATCGACGCGACGGTCGGGCAGCGCGACAGGTTGCGCGGAAACGGCTGCCCGTACGCCTGCATGATGAACATCCGCCAGTCGCGCGCATCGTTGGCCGAGATGTCGTGCTGCTCTCGCATGATCTCGTGGAAGCGCGGAATGCGCGGCAGGTCGCGCGCGACCGCGAGCGCTTCCGCGCGAATCGCGCGCCACGCGTGCACGAAACGGTCGGCGTCGGGGAAGGCGGACGTGTCGAGCACCGCGCCGCCGTCGATGTGGCGGTCGTATAGCCGGCGCAGCAGGCCGGCGGCGTAGTCGTAGGCAACGGACATGTTCGAGCGGCGCTCCACGAAGTGCCGTCAGTCTGCCCCAGACGCGCAAGGGGACGGTTACGTCAGGTTACGCCGGCTGACGAATGAATGACAGCGACCGCGCGCCGCAGCGAAAAAACAGGGTGGCACCGCATCGTGCGCGCCGATCGTGCGGCGCGGGAATAAACGGCCACGCTCCGTCGTCGTACGGGTGCAGCACGTCGTCTCGTCGACTTCTGAAGGAGTGGAACATGAACACGGGTGGATGGATCGTCGCGCTCGTCGCGGCCAGCGCGATCGCGAGTGGGGCGATGCCGGCGCGCGCGCAGTCGCCGATGCGTATGCAGGTCGCGCAGCTCGCGCGCGACGCGGATGGCGTGCAGTCGATGGCGCCGATCAGGCCGATGCCGGAAGCGAACGGCGATACGGCAATCGGCGCTGATGCGGCTGCGGCGTCGGAAGCGGGCGGGTCTTCTGCGCTGCCGTCGGGCAAGCGGCCGGCGGCGTGTGTCGGTCCCGAAAGTTTCTGCACGCTTTACTTCGGCAGTTGATGCCGCGCGTGCGCGCATGAGGCGCGCATTCCCGAGCGGATGCGCGTCACGCAAAACCTGAGGAGTTCACGATGAAAACCTTGATCGTTCTTTTGACGACGACGGCTGCCGTCGTCGTTCAGTCCGCCTTCGCGCAGCCGACCGCGCCGTTGACGCGCGCCGAGGTGCGCGACGAATTGATGCGTCTCGAAGCGGCCGGCTACGATCCATCGAGAGGCGACGACGGTACGTATCCCGCGGATATTCAGGCGGCCGAGGCGAAGCTCGCGGTGCAGGCGCAGGCCCAAGCCGAGACGCAGCGACGGCTCGCCGCGTCGGTTGACGACGGTGTGGGTGCGTCTACGCAGACGACGCACTAGCGCGTTGGCGCGTGCGGGCTGCGTATCGGCCGCCCGCATGCCGCGGCCGGGCACGCGAGGTGCGCCGGCCGCGCATGCGCTTCGGGCCGTGCCTCGAACTGCGCACCACGGCGCCGAAGCGCCACGCCTTTAGCGCCGTTCGTCGTCGATATAGCTGCGAATCACGTCCGCGAACGATGCATCGCCTTTCAAACCGAGTGCATGCGCGCGCGTCGTGTCCCAGCGGCCGGGCCAGCTGCCGACGATCTTCTCGACGCGCTCGTCCGGCACATGACGGATCCGCTTCACGACTTCGTCGCCGGCCACTTCGCGCAGCGCCGCGATCATCTCGTCGACCGACACCGAAATGCCGGGCAGGTTGATCACGCGCTTGCTGCCGAGCTGCGCGGCATCGAGCTCGCAACCGGCGACGAGCGCGTCGATCGCCGCGCGCGGCGACAGCAGCCACAGCCGCGTCGAACCGGGCACCGGGCAGACGCTTTCCTCGCCGTTCAGCGGCTCGCGAATGATCCCGCTCGCGAACGACGAAGCCGCCGCGTTCGGTCGGCCGGGCCGCACGCTGATGGTCGGCAGGCGCAGCACGCGGCCGTCGACGAACCCGCGTCGCGCGTAGTCGCACAGCAGCAGCTCGGCGATCGCCTTCTGCGTGCCGTACGACGATTGCGGATTCAGCGCGGTATCGTCCTGCACGACGTCCGGCAGCGTGCCGCCGTACACCGCGACCGAGCTCGTGAACACGACACGCGGCCGATGCCCGCGCGCGCGGCACACTTCGAGCAACGTGCGCGACGCATCGAGGTTGATGCGCATGCCGAGATCGAAGTCGGCTTCGGCTTGCCCGCTGACGATCGCCGCGAGATGGAAGATCGCGCCCGTTTGCGCGTCGATCGCGCGCTCGAGCACGGCGCGATCGGCGATGTCGCCGACGATCGACGTCACGCGCGCGTCGCCGAAGTCGCTGCCGGCGACGACGTCGAGCAGCACCAGCTCGTCGAGCTTTTCCGGCCGGCCGTCGGGGCCGGTCAGTTCGCCGCGCTCGAGCAGCTTGCGCGCGAGCCGCTGGCCGAGAAAGCCGGCGCCGCCGGTGATCAGTACTTTCATGTTGGTTGCCCTCGCAGGAATCCTTGAGTTACGCGAATTACAGGTACGGTTCGAGCCAGCCGAGGCCGGCCGACGTGCCGGCCTTCGGCCGATATTCGCAGCCGATCCAGCCGTCGTAGCCGAGCGCGTCGATCAGCTCGAACAGATACGGATAGTTCAGTTCGCCGAGATCGGGTTCGTGCCGCTCGGGCACGCCCGCGATCTGGATGTGGCCGATGCCCGCGAAGTCGCGCTTGAGCTTTATCGCGAGATCGCCTTCGACGATCTGGCAGTGGTAGCAGTCGAACTGCACCTTCAGGTTCGGCGCGCCGACTTCCGCGCGGATCGCATGCGCGTCATCCTGGCGGCTCAGGAAATAGCCGGGCATGTCGCGCTGGTTGATCGGCTCGATCAGCACCGTGATGCCGTGCGCGGCCGCCGCCTGCGCCGCGTGACGCAGATTGGCGACGTAGGTGTCGCGATGGCGCGCCCGATCGGCGCCGGGCGCGACGAGGCCGGCCATCACGTGCAGCTTCTTGTTGCCGAGCACGCGCGCGTAGTCGAGCGCACGGTCGATCCCGCGCCGGAACTCGTCTTCGCGGCCCGGCAGCGACGCGATGCCGCGCTCGCCGGCCGCCCAGTCGCCGGGCGGCGCGTTGAACAGCGCCTGCTCGAGGCCGTGCGCGTCGAGGCGCGCGCGGATGTCCGCGGCCGCGAAGTCGTACGGGAACAGGTACTCGACGGCCTTGAAGCCGTCGTACGCGGCGGCGGCGAAGCGTTCGAGGAACGCGTGCTCGTTGTACATCATCGAGAGGTTGGCGGCGAAGCGTGGCATGGCAGCGGATCCTGTGAATGAATGGGGCGGGGCGTGACGCCCCGCATCGAACGGTAGCCGATCAGCGGTTCACGAGTTTCGCGGGCGTGAGCCACACGGCGAACGCGCCGATCACGAGCATCGCGGCGAGCACGTACATGCCCGACGACGTGCTGTGCGTGAGGTCCTTCAGATAGCCGATCACGTACGGGCTCGCGAAGCCGGCGAGGTTGCCGACCGAGTTGATGATCGCGATGCCGGCGGCGGCCGCGCTGCCCGCGAGGAACGCGGTGGGCAGCGACCAGAACAGCGGTGCGCAGGTCAGCACGCCGCCCGCCGCGATCGACAGGAACACGATCGACACCGCCGTATTGTGCGAGTACGACGCGGCGATCGCAAAGCCGGCAGCGCCCATCAGCGCCGGCACGATCAGGTGCCAGCGACGCTCGCGGCGCTTGTCCGCGCTATGGCCGAACAGGTTCATCACGACGATGGCGACGACGAACGGAATCGCGGACAGCAGGCCGACCTGCAGCGTGTCGGTGATGCCGGTGGACTTGACGAGCGTCGGCATCCAGAACGTGAGCCCGTACTGGCCGGTGACGAACGCGAAGTAGATCAGCGACATCCACCACATGCGCGGGTCGGCGAACACGGCCTTCAGCGAATGGCCGTGCTTCTGCTGTTCCTGCGGCTGCGCGGCGATCTCGTCTTCGAGGAGCTGCTTTTCGCGCTCGTTCAGCCACTTCGCGCTGCGAATGTTGTTGTCGAGATAAAGGATCGTCGCGATGCCGACCAGCACGGCCGGCACGGCCTCGATCATGAACATCCACTGCCAGCCGTGGAAGCCCGAGCCGCCGTGGAACGCCTCCATGATCCAGCCCGACAGCGGGTTGCCGAAGATGCCCGACACCGGAATCGCCGACATGAACACCGCAATGATCTTCGCGCGCCGGTGCGACGGGAACCAGTACGTCAGATAGAGGATCACGCCCGGATAGAAGCCCGCTTCGGCGAGACCGAGCAGAAAGCGCAGCACGTAGAACTGCGTCGGCGTCTTCACGAACGCGAACATGGCGGACAGCAGCCCCCACGTGATCATGATCCGCGCGATCCAGATGCGCGCGCCGATCCGGTGCATCAGCATGTTGCTCGGCAGCTCGAACAGGAAGTAGCCGAGGAAGAAGATGCCGGCGCCGAGGCCGAACACCGTCTCGCTGAAGGCGAGGTCCTGCGACATCTGCAGCTTCGCGAAGCCGACGTTCACGCGATCGAGATACGCGACCACGTAGCAGAGCATCAGGAACGGCACGATGCGCCAGAACACTTTCTTGTAGGTCAGGTCGAGTTCGGCCGGGCTGGCGGCCGCGGCGGGCGAGCGGCCCGCAGCCGCGTCGAGTGCAGTCATCGTCGTCTCCAAAGGTGGCGAGTGCCGGCGGCGCGCACGCTGCCGGTCGTAGGTGTGTGCTGACGGAAGGGCCCGCGCACACGGCGGGCATGAGATTCGCGTGCTACCAGCGCGCGCCGAACGCGGCGCGCAGTTCGTCGAGCGCCGCATCGGGCAGCGGCTCGGGCTTCGGGTTCGTCATGAGCCACAGCCGTGCGGTTTCCTCGAGCTCTTCGAGCGCGTACGACGCGTGCGACACCGACGGCCCCCACATCACCGGGCCGAGGCGCTCGAGCAGGACGCCGCGCACACGGTCGGCGAGCGCCGCGACTTCGGCCGCGACGTCGGGGTCGCCGGGGCGGCGATAGCGGATCAGCGGAATGTGGCCGACCTTCATCACGTAGTACGGCGTGATCGGCGGCAGCACGTCGGTGTCGCGCCACACGCCCGCGAGCGTCAGCGCGACGAGGTGCGTCGAATGCGTGTGGACGATGGCGTTCGCCTCGGCGTTGCGCGCATAGATGCCGCGATGCAGCGTCAGCGTCTTCGACGGCTTGCCGCCCGACACGGCCTGCCCGTTCGCATCGACCTTCGCGATGTCGTTCGGATCGAGCCGGCCGAGGCACGCATCGGTCGGCGTGATGAGCCAGCCGTCGGGCAGCCGCGCACTGATGTTGCCCGCACTGCCGACGGCATGACCGCGCGCGTACAGGCTCGCGCCGACCACGCAGATTTCTTCGCGCAGCTTCGCTTCGATGCTCATCATGCGGCTCCGTCGAGCGCGCGCAGCGCCTTGTCGAAAAAGTCCACCGCGCCGAAATTGCCGGACTTCAGCGCGAGACCGAGCGGCTCGGTGTCGATGGTCGCCGTTGCCGGCACGCCCGGATCGATCTGCGCGCCGATCTGCAGCGACTTCACGCCGAGCGCCTGCACGACTGCGCCGGACGTCTCGCCGCCCGCGACGACGAACTTGCGCACGCCGAGCGCGCGCAGGCCGTGCGCGATCGCGGCGAGCGTGCGCTCGACGAGTTCGCCGGCCGCCTCGACGCCGAGCGCCTGCTGCACGGCCCTCACTTCGTCGGGCGTCGCGGTCGCGTAGATCAGCACCGGTTCCGGCAGGTGCGAACTTGCGAACGCGAGCGCCTGCTCGACGACCGGCTCGCCGCGCGCGGCCGCGAGCGGATCGATGCGGAAGCTCGGTCGCGCGGCGCGCCATGCGGCGACCTGCGCGTTGGTCGCCTTCGACGCGCTGCCGGCGAGCACCGTCGACGTGCCGTCGATGCGCGGCAGCGATGCCGCGTTGTCGCGCGCGGCGAGCTGTGCGGCGCGACGGAAGTTCTCGGGCAGCCCGAGCGCGATGCCGGAGCCGCCGGTGACGAGCGGCAGCGCTGCGCACGCTTCGCCGAGCACGTGCAGATCGCGGTCCGACAGCGCGTCGGCGATCGCGATGCGTACGCCGTCGGCGCGCAGCTGCGCGATGCAGGCGCGCACGTCGGCCGCGCCGCGCGCGATCGTGTCGTAGCGGATCAGGCCGACCTTCGACGGCGTTTGCCGCTGCAGCACGCGCACGAGATTCGCATCCTTCATCGGCGTGAGCGGATGGTTCTCCATGCCCGATTCGTTGAGCAGCGCGTCGCCGACAAACAGGTGACCGCGATAGATCGTGCGGCCGTTTTCCGGAAACGCGGGGCACGCGATCGTGAAGCCGCCGCCGGCCGCGTCGAGCAGCGCATCGGCGACAGGGCCGATGTTGCCGGCGTCGGTCGAGTCGAACGTCGAGCAGTATTTGAAGAAGAATTGCCGGCACCCTTGCGCGCGCAACCATTCGTAGGCGGCGAGCGACTGCGCGACGGCGTCGGCGGCCGGAATCGTGCGCGACTTCAGCGCGACGACGATCGCATCGGCGTCGATCGATGCCGATTCGGCCGGCACGCCGATCGTCTGCACGGTGCGCATGCCGCTCTTGACGAGCATGTTCGCGAGATCGGTCGCGCCGGTGAAATCGTCGGCGATGCAGCCGAGCAGGGGACGGGAAGCGGAAGCGGTCATGGTAAGGCGTGGTTCGAATCAGCGGGCGGGCGGCAGCGTGATGCCGGGGAAAGTCTTGATCACGGCGGAATCGTCCTCGCCGCCGTGACCGGCGCTCGATGCGCTCATGAACATCTGGTGCGCGGTGGCCGACAGCGGCAGCGGGAATTTGCTGCGGCGCGCGGTGTCGAGCACGAGGCCGAGATCCTTCACGAAGATGTCGACGGCCGATAGCGGCGTGTAGTCGCCGTTCAGGATGTGCGGCACGCGGTTCTCGAACATCCACGAGTTGCCGGCGCTGTGCGTGATCACGTCGTACAGCGCATCGGGATCGACGCCTTCGCGCAGGCCGAGCGCCATCGCTTCGGCGGCCGCCGCGATATGCACGCCGGCCAGCAGCTGGTTGATGATCTTGACCTTCGAGCCGACACCGTGCGTATCGCCGAGACGGTAGACCTTGCCCGCCATCGCGGCGAGCACGTCTTCGCATGCGGCGTATGCGGCCGCGGGGCCGGACGTCATCATCGTCATCTCGCCGGACGCCGCGCGCGCGGCGCCGCCCGACACCGGTGCGTCGAGCATCTGCAGGCCGGCGGCCTCGATGCGCGCGCCGAGCGCGACCGCGAAGTCGGGTGCGACGGTCGCGCTCGCGATCACGACGCCGCCCGGCTTCATCGACGCGACCGCGCCGTGTTCGCCGAACAGCACCGTTTCCGTCTGCGCGGCATTGACGACGAGCGTAACGACGACGTCGCACTGCGCGCCGAGTTCGGCCGGCGTCGCGCAGGCGATGCCGCCTTCGGCCGCGAACGCGTGAAGCACGGCTTCACGGACGTCGCACGCGTGCACGCGAAAGCCCGCGCGCAGCAGCGAACGCGCGACGCCGAGGCCCATCGCGCCGAGGCCGATGACTCCAACATTTCGTGACATGGTCAACCTTGATCGATTCGGAACAGATTCGGGAATGCGCCGCGGCGTCAGCAGATGCCGGCTTCCGCGAGACGGCGCGCCGCGTTGTACATGTGCGTGCGCGCCGCGTTGCGCGCGGCCATCGGATCGCGCGAGCGGATCGCGTCGGCGATCGCCGCATGTTCTTCGCGCACCTGCCGTGAGAAGTCCTCGCGCGTGGCTTCGTTGCGGCGCGTGACCTTCACGCCCGCTTCGAGATACTGGTTCAGGAACTGCAGCGTCTTGAGGAAGTACGGGTTCCCCGTGACGGCCGCGATCGTGCGGTGGAACGCGACGTCCTCGGCGACGCCGTCGCGCCCCTCGGCGACCGCTTCGTCGATCTTGCGCAGCGCGTCGTCGATGTCGGCCATGTCTTCGTCGCTGTGACGCAGCGCGGCTTCGGCCGCGACTTCGGCTTCGATCGCACGACGCACCGCGAGCAGATGCGGCAGCGAGCTCGCCTCGACCGCTTCCGCATAGTCGATGCGCAGCGGTCGGATCGCGCCGTGCTGGTTCACGTACACGCCGCTGCCCTGGCGCGGCTCGACGACGCCTTCGTTCTTCAGCCGCGAGATTGCTTCACGAATGACGGTGCGGCTCACGCCGAATTCCTGCGCGAGCACCGCTTCGGTCGGCAGCTTGCCGGTCGCCACGAAGCTGCCGGCTTCGATCTGCTTCAGCAGCTGCTGCGCGACGTGGTCGCTCATCGCACGGGCAGGGATTTTCTCGAACATGACGCGATAGTTTGTAAGGTGATGTGGTCATCATACAAATTTGATCGCGATGAGGCATCCGGGAATACCCTCGGTCAAAATGCACGAACATCGGCGAAATTGACTGGAACCGGTTCCATTTTGACGCGAACGGCGCGCAATGTGATTGCGCGGCCGCGCCGTCGGAGCCGAGCGGCAGGGAACTGCGCGACTCGACTGGAGCAGGGAGAACCGGGAGAAGGGCCGCGCTCGGTCAGTCCGTAGCCACTCTGCTGGCGCTCGAGCGGGGGCGCCGGCACACGCGCGGCATGAACGTCTGGTTTTCGCGCTGGCGCAGGCCGATCGTCACGCGCCGACGGACTGCCCGCTCACTCGACTTCGTCGTGAAGCGCGTCGTCCGTCACGCTCGCGGCGGCTGCCGCTTCGTCGCCGCCGCGCTCGCGATACGCGGCCGGCGGCACGCCGAACTGCTTGCGGAACTCGCGCCCGAGGTGCGACGCGTCGGCGAATCCGCAGCTCGACGCGATGTCGGCGACGGTGCGGTCCGAACTGGTCAGCAGCCAGGCGGCCGTGCGCAGCCGCACCTGCTTCGCGAACGCCTGCGGGCTCTTGCCGGTTTCGGCCTTGAACAGGCGCTCGAGCTGCCGCGTCGACAGATCGAGCTTGCATGCGAGTTCCTCGAGCGGCAGCGCCCGCCCGACATGCTGTTCCATCAGAAGAATCGCGCGCTTGACCTTCGGATGCGTCGCGGGCTCGAGGCCCGGCGGATGCGGCTGCGGCGCATTGCCCTTCTGCATCTCGCCGACGAGCAGGATGCGCAGCGCCTTCTGCACGGTCGCGTGCTCGAAGTGGCGCAGCAGGATCGCGGCGGCAACGTCGATCGATGCGCGCCCGCCCGAGCAGGTGATGCGCCGCCGGTCGATCACGAACAGCCGGTCGGCGATCAGCAGATCGGGATCGGCGTTCGGAAAGCGCTCGATGAAATCCCAGTAATGGAACCAGCTCACGCAGGTGCGGTAGCCGTCGAGGACGCCGGCGCGCATCAGCGTAAACACGCCCGTGCAGATCCCGACGATCGTGGCGCCCCGCGCGGCCGCGCGACGGATGAACTCGAGCGTTTCGGGGCCGGCTTGCGGTCCCGAGTGCAGCAGCCCGCCGACGACGACCACGTAATCGAACGGCTCGGCCGCATCGAACGTTTCCCACGGCGTGATCTGGATCCCGCAGCTCGCGCGCACCGGCGCGAGCGTGTCGCCGATTACGCTCCACGCGCAGCGCACGGGCTTGCTGTAGTCGCCGTCGTCGGCGGACAGCCGCAGCATGTCGACGAACCCGGAGAACGCGGTGAGCGTGAAGTTCGGCAGCAGCACGATGCCGAAGCGGATGCGCTGCGGCGCCGGTTCGGCGAGAGGGGAGGCGGGTACGTCGGGTGTCATTGCGGCAAATCTCGTTACGCCGGGCGGGCGGTCTCACGCTGTTCAGGATACGGCAACCGGCGCGCGGCCGCGCGAAGCGGACGCGGCCGGACTTGTGGTTTTTCGTCGCGAACCATCGCCAAAACGCACTTTCGGGCCGGGCGGCCGGGCGCTTGGCGGCGCTATCCCACGCCGATGCCGTTTTTGTTCTATCGGCGGATTTTACGCTTTGATGTACTGGCGTCCAACGTCACTTTGCAGTGCCATCCAGAGGAAGCCAGATGAACGTCAGCGTTTTCGACCTGTTCAAGATCGGCATCGGACCGTCCAGTTCGCATACGGTCGGACCGATGATCGCGGCGTGCCGCTTCGCGTCGCACGTGGAGGACGCGAACCTGCTCGGCTTCGTGCGCCGCGTGCGCGTCGAGCTGTACGGCTCGCTCGGCGCGACGGGCAAGGGCCATGGCACCGACAAGGCCGTGCTGCTCGGCCTCGAGGGCCATCTGCCGGACACGATCGATCCGGATCTGATCGAGCCGCGTCTCGCGGCGATCCGCGCCGAGAAGTCGCTGTCGCTGCTCGGCAAGCAGACGATCCGCTTCGACGAGAAGGAGCACATCGGCTTCTACCGGAAGCTGATGACGGGCACGAGCATCGTGCACCCGAACGGCATGCGCTTCCAGGCGTTCGACGAACACGGTCAGCTGCTCGTCGAGAAGGAGTATTACTCGATCGGCGGCGGCTTCGTCGTGAACCGCGACGGCGATCGCGTCAACGGCGTGCGCGCGGCGGCCGAGGTGCCGTATCCGTTTCGCACCGGCGACGACCTCATGCGCCAGTGCCGCGAGCACGGGCTGTCGATCGCCGAGCTGATGATGCGCAACGAATGCGCGCTGCGTCCGGAAGACGAAGTGCGTGCGGGGCTGCTCGCGATCTGGCGCACGATGGCGGCCTGCGTCGAGCGCGGCTGCAAGGTCGAGGGCGATCTGCCGGGCCCGATGCGCGTCAAGCGCCGCGCGGCCGAACTGAATGCGCGGCTGCGTGCGCGTTCCGAGGAATCGCTGCGCGATCCGCTGTCGATGCTCGACTGGGTCAACCTCTATGCGATGGCCGTCAACGAGGAGAACGCGGCGGGCGGGCGCGTCGTCACCGCGCCGACCAACGGCGCGGCCGGCGTGATTCCGGCCGTGCTGCACTACTACGTGAAGTTCGTGCCGGGCTCGAACGAGGCGGGCATCGTCGAATTCCTGCTGACCGCCGCGGCGATCGGAATCATCTACAAGGAAACCGCGTCGATCTCCGGCGCGGAAGTCGGTTGCCAGGGCGAAGTCGGCGTCGCGTGCTCGATGGCCGCGGCCGCGCTCGCGGCCGTGATGGGCGGCACGCCGGACCAGGTCGAGAACGCCGCCGAGATCGGCATGGAACACAACCTCGGGATGACCTGCGACCCGGTCGGCGGGCTCGTGCAGATCCCGTGCATCGAGCGCAACGCGATGGGCGCGATCAAGGCGCTGAACGCGTCGCGCATGGCGCTGAAGGGCAACGGTCAGCACTACGTGTCGCTCGACTCGGTCATCAAGACGATGCGCGAGACGGGCGCCGACATGAAGACGAAATACAAGGAAACGTCGCGCGGCGGTCTGGCCGTGAACGTCATCGAATGCTAACGAAGGACCATCAACATGAGCCGCTACTCGATATTCAGCCTGTTCCGCAACGGCCTCTCGTATCACGAGAACTGGGAGAAGCAATGGAAGAGCCCCGAGCCCAAGCGTGAGTACGACGTCGTGATCGTCGGCGGCGGCGGGCACGGGCTCGCGACCGCGTACTACCTCGCGAAGGAGCACGGGATCACGAACGTCGCGATTCTCGAGAAAGGCTGGATCGGCGGCGGCAACACCGCGCGCAACACGACGATCGTGCGCTCGAACTATCTGTGGGACGAGTCGGCCGCGCTGTACGAGAAGGCGATGAAGCTCTGGGAAGGGCTGTCGCAGGACCTCAACTACAACGTGATGTTCAGCCAGCGCGGCGTGATGAACCTCGCGCACACGCTGCAGGACGTGCGCGACACCGAGCGCCGCGTGAACGCGAACCGGCTCAACGGCGTCGATGCGGAATTCCTGACGCCCGCGCAGGTGAAGGAAATCGAGCCGACGATCAACCTGAACAGCCGCTATCCGGTGCTCGGCGCATCGATCCAGCGTCGCGCGGGCGTCGCGCGTCACGACGCCGTCGCATGGGGCTTCGCGCGCGGCGCGGACCGCGCGGGCGTCGACATCATCCAGAACTGCCAGGTCACCGGCATTCGCCGCGAAGGCGGCGCGGTGGTCGGCGTCGACACGGTCAAGGGCTTCATCAAGGCGAAGAAGGTCGCGGTGGTCGCGGCCGGCAACACGACGACGCTCGCCGACATGGCCGGCGTGCGGCTGCCGATCGAAAGCCATCCGCTGCAGGCGCTCGTGTCCGAGCCGATCAAGCCGGTCGTCAACTCGGTGATCATGTCGAACGCCGTGCACGCGTACATCAGCCAGTCCGACAAGGGCGACCTCGTGATCGGCGCGGGCATCGACCAATACACGGGCTTCGGCCAGCGCGGCAGCTTCCACATCATCGAAGGCACGCTGCAGGCGATCGTCGAAATGTTCCCGGTGTTCTCGCGCGTGCGCATGAACCGTCAGTGGGGCGGCATCGTCGACGTGTCGCCGGACGCCTGCCCGATCATCAGCAAGACCGACGTGAAGGGGCTGTATTTCAACTGCGGCTGGGGGACGGGCGGCTTCAAGGCGACGCCGGGCTCTGGCTGGGTGTTCGCTCATACGATCGCTCGCGACGAACCGCATCCGCTGAACGCACCGTTCTCGCTCGACCGCTTCTACACCGGCCACCTGATCGACGAACACGGCGCCGCCGCCGTCGCGCACTGAACGAGGAGAAACCAACATGTTGCTGATCGAATGTCCGTGGTGCGGGCCGCGCGCCGAATCCGAGTTCACGTGCGGCGGCGAAGCCGACATCGTGCGCCCGGTCGCGAATGAAACGATGACCGACCGCGAGTGGGGCGAGTACGTGTTCATGCGCGAGAACAAGCGCGGGCTCCACAAGGAGCAATGGCTGCACACGCAGGGCTGCCGCCGCTGGTTCAAGGTCACGCGCGACACCGTCACGTACGAAATCAAGAGCTACGAGAAGTTCGGCGGGGCAACCGCCGGCAACGCACACGAAGAGGGCACGAGCAAATGAGCCAGAAAGACCGCCTCGGCACCGGTGGCCGCATCAATCGCGCGATTCCGCTGACGTTCACGTTCAACGGACGCACGTATCAGGGCTTCCAGGGCGACACGCTCGCGTCCGCACTGCTCGCGAACGGCGTGCACTTCGTTGCGCGCAGCTTCAAGTATCACCGTCCGCGCGGGATCGTGACGGCCGGCGTCGAGGAACCGAATGCCGTCGTGCAGCTCGAGTCGGGCCCGTACACGGTGCCGAATGCGCGCGCGACCGAGATCGAGCTGTATCAGGGGCTCGTCGCGACGAGCGTGAATGCGGAGCCGTCGCTCGAGAACGACAAGTACGCGATCAACCAGAAGCTGTCGCGTTTCCTGCCCGCCGGTTTCTACTACAAGACCTTCATGTGGCCGCGCAAGATGTGGCCGAAGTATGAAGAGAAGATCCGCGAGGCGGCCGGCCTCGGCAAGGCGCCCGACACGCTCGACGCCGATCGCTACGACAAGTGCTACGCGCATTGCGACGTGCTCGTGGTCGGCGGTGGCCCGTCGGGTCTCGCCGCTGCGCACGCGGCGGCGACGGCCGGTGCGCGCGTGATGCTCGTCGACGATCAGCGCGAGCTCGGCGGCAGCCTACTGTCGTGCCGCGCGGAGATCGACGGCAAGCCGGCGCTGCAATGGGTCGAGAAGATCGAGGCCGAGCTGCGCAAGCTGCCGGACGTGACGATCCTCTCGCGCAGCACCGCGTTCGGCTATCAGGATCACAACCTCGTGACGATCACGCAGCGCCTGACCGATCATCTGCCGGTGTCGATGCGCAAGGGCACGCGCGAACTGCTGTGGAAGGTGCGTGCGAAGCGCGTGATTCTCGCGACCGGCGCGCACGAGCGGCCGATCGTATTCGGCAACAACGATCTGCCCGGCGTGATGCTGGCCGGCGCGGTGTCGACCTACATTCATCGCTTCGGCGTGCTGCCGGGGCGCAATGCGGTCGTGTTCACGAACAACGACCGTGCGTACCAGACCGCGCTCGATCTGAAGGCCTGCGGCGCGAAGGTGACGGTCGTCGATTCGCGCGCGTCGTCGAACGGCGCGCTGCCGGCCGCCGCGAAGCGGCAGGGCGTGACGGTGATGAGCGGGACGGTCGTGACGGCCGCCTCGGGCAAATGGCGCGTATCGTCGGTCGACGTCGCGTCCTATACGAACGGCCAGACCGGCGGCAAGCTGCAGACGCTGCCGTGCGACCTCCTCGCGATGTCGGGCGGCTTCAGCCCCGTGCTGCACCTGTTCGCGCAGTCGGGCGGCAAGGCATGCTGGAGCGACGAGAAGGCGTGCTTCCTGCCCGGCAAGCCGGTGCAGGCCGAGGCGAGCGTCGGCGCGGCCGCCGGCGAGTTCGGGCTGGCGCGCGCACTGCGCCTCGCGCTCGACGCCGGTGCGGAAGCGGCGAAAGCGGCCGGTTTCACGGCCGCGCAGCGCCCGGTGGCGCCGCAGGTTGCCGAAACGGTCGAAGGCGCACTGCAGCCGCTCTGGCTCGTCGGCAGCCGCGAGGCCGCCGCGCGCGGGCCGAAGCAGTTCGTCGACTTCCAGAACGATGTGTCGGCGGCGGACATCCTGCTGGCCGCACGTGAAGGCTTCGAGTCGATCGAGCACGTGAAGCGCTATACCGCGATGGGCTTCGGCACCGATCAGGGCAAGCTCGGCAACATCAACGGGATGGCGATTCTCGCGCAGGCGCTCGGCAAGACGATTCCGGAAACGGGCACGACGACGTTCCGCCCGAACTACACGCCCGTGTCGTTCGGCACGTTCGCGGGCCGCGAGCTCGGCGACTTCCTCGATCCGATCCGCAAGACCTGCGTGCACGAATGGCACGTCGAGCACGGCGCGATGTTCGAGGACGTCGGCAACTGGAAGCGCCCGTGGTACTTCCCGAAGAAGGGCGAGGATCTGCATGCGGCCGTGAAGCGCGAATGTCTCGCGGTGCGCAACAGCGTCGGCATTCTCGATGCCTCGACGCTCGGCAAGATCGACATCCAGGGCCCCGATGCGGTGAAGCTGCTGAACTGGATGTACACGAACCCGTGGAACAAGCTCGAGGTCGGCAAGTGCCGCTACGGGCTGATGCTCGACGAAAACGGCATGGTGTTCGACGACGGCGTGACGGTGCGCCTCGCCGATCAGCACTTCATGATGACGACGACGACGGGCGGCGCCGCGCGCGTGCTCACGTGGCTCGAGCGCTGGCTGCAGACGGAATGGCCCGACATGAAGGTGCGCCTCGCGTCCGTCACCGATCACTGGGCGACGTTCGCGGTGGTCGGCCCGAAGAGCCGCAAGGTCGTGCAGAAGGTCTGCCAGGACATCGACTTCGGCAACGAAGCGTTCCCGTTCATGAGCTACCGGAACGGCACCGTCGCGGGCGTGAAGGCGCGCGTGATGCGGATCAGCTTCTCCGGCGAACTCGCGTACGAAGTCAACGTGCCGGCCAATGCGGGCCGCGCGGTGTGGGAAGCGTTGATGGCGGCGGGCGCCGAGTTCGACATCACGCCGTACGGCACCGAGACGATGCATGTGCTGCGTGCGGAGAAGGGCTACATCATCGTCGGTCAGGACACGGACGGCTCGGTCACGCCGTACGACCTCGGGATGGGCGGGCTCGTCGCGAAGTCGAAGGACTTCCTCGGCAAGCGTTCGCTGTCGCGTTCGGACACGGCGAAGGAAGGCCGCAAGCAGTTCGTCGGCCTGCTGACCGAGGACGAGCAGTTCGTGCTGCCGGAAGGCGCCCAGATCGTCGCGAAGGACACGCAGATTTCGACGGTCGAACCGACGCCGATGATCGGCCACGTGACGTCGAGCTACTACAGCCCGATCCTGAAGCGCTCGATCGCGCTGGCAGTGGTGAAGGGCGGATTGAACAAGATGGGCGAGAGCGTCGTGATTCCGCTGGCCAACGGCAAGCGCGTCACCGCGAAGATCTCGAGCCCGGTTTTCTACGATACGGAAGGGGTGCGCCAGCATGTGGAATGAGACCAGAAACCAGACGCCGGTGGCGGGCACGGGCAGCGTGCGGCTCGAGTCGCCGTTCGTCGGCGCGGCCGACCTGCTGAAAACGCATCAGGCGCGCGCCTCGAAGAAGTTCACGCTGCGCGAGCGGCCGTTCCTCGATCTCGTGAACGTGCGCGGTGAGCTGAGCGATCCGGCGTTCGTCGGCGCGTTCGAGCGCGTGGTCGGCTGCCGGCCGCCGGCCGAGCCGAACACCGTCGCGCGCAGCGCCGACTACGACGTGCTGTGGCTCGGTCCCGACGAATGGCTCGTGCGCTCGAACGGGCCCGTGCAGGCCGGCGTGCTCGAAGCGCAGCTCGCCGAGGCCGTGCAGGGTTCGTATGCGGCGGCGGTCGACGTCGGCAGCGGCTACACGGTCGTCGAGATCGGCGGCGAGCGCGTGCGCGACGTGCTCGCACGCGGCTGCCCGCTCGATCTGCATCCGCGCGTGCTGAAGCCGGGCCAGTGCGCGCAGTCGCACTACTTCAAGGCGTCGATCGTGCTGATCCCGACCGGCGACGCGTCGTACGAGATCGTCGTGCGCCGCAGCTTCGCCGACTATTTCGTGCGCATCATGCTCGACGCCGCGGCGCCGCTCGCATCATGAAGCCGTTCGACGAACCGTTCGCGGCGATCGACGGACCGCGCCTGCGCGGGCGCGGCTGGAGCGTGTTCGTCGACGAACTGAAGGTGCCCGCGCGCGTCGGCATTCACGCGCACGAGCACGAGGCGCCGCAGCCGATCGTGATCGATGCGCGGCTCGAGTATCGCTGCGAGCCGAGCGAGCAGGGCGAGTGGATCGATTACGACGGCTACTGCGCGCGGATCGCGTCGTATCTCGCGCACAAGCCGCATACGCGCTTGCTCGAGACGCTCGTCGCCGACATCGCGGCACTGTCGTTTCGCGAATGGCCCGCCCTCGAATCGCTGACGCTGTCGGTGCACAAGCCGAAGATCCGGCCGGGCACGAAGCGCGTCGGCGTGTCGCTCGACTGGACGCGCGGCGATTACCTGCGGTGGACGGGCGCGGCCGGGCAGATCTGAGCGCTGGCGGTGCGGGCGGGATTATTCCTGGAATATCGGAATAATCGATGCGACCGACGGGAAGCGGCCCGTTGTTCCTGAAATATCGGAACAATGGGCCGTTCTGCATTGGTGCGCCTGTAATGCCGATATTTTCGTAGCTATGTTGTGGCGTCGCGCCGACAGCGCTTTATCCTTGCCTGCCTGCTCCGTGATTCGCGCGGCGCCCGCTTACGGCTTGCGCGGCGCCGGCGACGAATCGCCGACCGGCACCATGCGCGCCTTCGCATCGCTGCCGGCTTTCGCCTCGTCGGCCGGCTCGAGCACGAAGCGGAACGAATCGACGCGCTGCAGCACCTTCGCCGCATACGCATTCGATCCGCCGTAGCTCTTCAGCGCGGCCTGCACGTTGCCGCCGGCCGCTTTCACATAGCCGGACAGGATGGCCGAGCCGGCCTCGACGTTCGCGTTCGGCTCGGTCAGATCCTTCACGTTGCGCAGCAGCCCGCGATGCGCGGCCGGCACGACCTGCATCAGCCCGGTCGCGCCATGCTGGCCGCGCGCCTTTTCCTGGAAGCGCGATTCGATCGAGATGATCGCGTAGACGAGCGCCGGCGGCAGCGAATATTTCGTCGCGGTCGCGCTGACGATGTCCGCGAGCTTGATCGCCTTTTCCTTCGCGACGCCGAACTTCTTCGTCAGATACGCCGTGACCCGCCGATTGGCTTCGTTCGGCTGATCGGCGGCGGCGAGCGGGTCGGACGCGGGCAGCGCGATCGATGCGGCCGCAACGTCCGCGGCAGCGGGCGCGGCCGGCGCCGATGCCGGTTGCGCCGACGCCTGGTGCGCGACGCCGAACGAAAGCACGATCAGCCAGAGTAACCGTCGCATGGGCGAATGGGGGAGAACGGAAGGCGCACAGTATATCGGCCAATTCCGCCGCGCATTCGAAGCGGCGCTCGAACGAAAGCGATCTGTAGGTGTGTGACGGGCGGCGCCGAAGCGGTTGCATGAACACCCAACGGCGTCCTGACGAACGGTCGCGTCGCGCCACGCGTTATGCACCACGCGCCACGCGTTATGCGCTACGCGCGTCGCGCGGCCGCGATGCGCGCGACCGCGCCGATCGCATCGCTGACAAGCACCGCGAGCAGCCCGACGATCACGCCGCCTTGCAGCACGAACGCGGTGTTCGACGTCTGCAGGCCGGCGATGATCACGTCGCCGAGCCCGCGCGCGGCGACCGTCGAGCCGATCGTCGCAGTGCCGAGATTGATCACGACCGCGAGTCGGATGCCGTTGACGATCACCGGAAACGCGAGCGGCAGCTCGACCGACATCAGCCGCTGCCAGCCGCTCATCCCCATTCCACGCGCGGCTTCGACGACGTCGCGCGGCACGTCCTCGAGCCCGGCGATCGTGCTTTCGAACACGGGCAGCAGCCCGTACAGCACGAGTGCGATCAGCACGGGCTTCAATCCGAAGCCGACGGCCGGCACCGCGAGCGCGAGCACGGCGACCGGCGGAAAGGTCTGACCGATGTCGACGATGCTGCGTGCGACCGGCAGGAAGTCCGCGCCGAACGGCCGTGTGACGGCGATGCCGGCCGCGACCGCGATCAGCGTGCCGATCGCGCTCGACAGCGCGACCGTACCGAGATGCGCGAGCGTGAGATCGAGCAGGCTTGCGCGATCGTAGATCACCGGTGCGCCGTTGTCGGCGAACGGCGCGAAGCAGCCGTGCAGCCAGGCCGGGCGCAGCAGCAGCACGAGCAGCAGCGCGAGCGCGGCCGCGCGCGCAGCGGGCGCGACGAGCCGGC
>NZ_KV786490.1:9707-10401 GCF_001806955.1 Burkholderia sp. HMSC10F09 | reverse complement strand
CCGGTGCGCGCGGCGAGCCAGTGCGCGGCGGCCGTGCCGGCGCGGTCCATCAGCGTATGCGCGGGCAGGGCGGCGGCCGCGGCCGTTTCGGCGGTGCGCAGATCGGCGACGCGCAGCAGCGCGATCGGGTCGGAATCGGGGAACGGGTGGGCGAGGGGCATGGCGACGGATCGGGAACCCGCCGCGAAGCGTCGCGCGGCGGTCAGGTCGTGAAGCGCTCGGCGCGCAGCGCGGCGAGCGTGTCGGCGGGCCAGTGCTGCACGTTGCCGCCGAGATAGTCGGTCACCACTTTAGCAGACCCGCAGGCGAGCGCCCAACCGGCCGGCCCGTGGCCCATATTGACGAATACGCGCGGATGCGGGGTCGGACCGACGACCGGCAGCCCGTCCGGCGACAGCAACTGCGCACCCTGCCACGACAACGCGGCCGAAATCTTCGCGGCGCCCGGCACCCAGTCGTGCGCGGCCTGGCCGAGCAGCGCGAGCGCGGCTTCGGCGAGCGGTTCGGCGAGCGGCTTTGCGAGATCGGCGGCGCGCTGCAGCACCGCGCCGCCGCCGATTCGCAGCCGCTGCTGGATCCGCGTGATCGCGATCCGCTTGACCGAATCGACGATGCTCAGATGCGGCGCGTGCTCTTCGTACGCGATCGGCGCGCTCAGCGTGTGCATGCGGATCGGATGCAGCGGCAGCCGGCA
>NZ_KV786490.1:0-9687 GCF_001806955.1 Burkholderia sp. HMSC10F09 | reverse complement strand
AGCCGAGCCGCTCGAGCAGCGCGATGCTGCCGGTGCCGGCGGCGACCACGACGGCGTCGGCCGAAATCACGTCGACTTCGCGCGCATGCGCGGCGCGCCGATCGCCGCGCGGCGGCGCGAGTTCGACTGCGGCGCGACCCGCGTCGACGCGAATCGCCGCGACGTCGGCGCCGAAGCGGAACTGCACGCCGTGCTCGTCGAGCGTCTGCTTGACGAGCTTCGCGAACAGCGGGCAGTTGCCGGTGCGCTCGGTTTCGAGCAGCACGCCGCCGGCGAAGTCCGGCTCGGCGCGCACCGACGGTTCGAGCGCGGCGCACGCGTCGGCGCTCAGCGTCCGGTGCGGCTGATCGAGCGTGGGCAGCAGCGCCAGCGCCGGCTGCAGCGCCTCCCAGTCGCGCGCGTCGCGCACGACGTGCAGGATGCCCGTCTTCTGCTCGAACTCGAGCCGGAAGCGGTTCTCGATGTCGGCGACCGCCTCGCGCGCCGCGTCGATCAGCGGGCGCAGCCGCGCATACTGCGCGACGAACGCGTCGGGCTCGCGCAACGCGGCGAGCCGCTTCGCGAAGCGGCGCACGGCGCCGTCGAAACCGGGCTTGTACACGATGCCGCTGTCGCGCGGCTGGCGCGCGTGCATGAAGGTCGGCCCGAACCAGACGTCGAGCGGGCTCGGCAGCAGCGCGCCGCCGTCGCCGTAGGTCGCGCCCTGCGCGACGGTCGCGTGGCGTTCGACCACGCAGACGCGATGACCGGCCGCCCGGAGCTGGTAGGCGGTGGCGACGCCGGTGAGTCCGCCGCCGATGACGATGACATCCATGGATTGCTTCGATGACGGGCGGCGCGCGGCCACCCGGTGAGAATTCGCGTGACGGGCCCGCGGCCCGGGGAACCGCGAATGATAGCGCCAAAATCGCGCCGGACGGCGCCGCGCGGCCGCACGCGCACCGCGGCGGTGCACGCGGCGCACCCGACGGGCGGTCTTGGGCGACCGACTTACGGGTATAATTACGGCCTTCCTTTCGCCCCATGTCGCCCTCTAGCGCGACTCATCGACGTCAGTCCAGCCCATGGCTCACTTCTCGTGTTTTCCCGGCGCTTCGGCCCTCTCCGATTTCCGTCAAACCCGTCTGCTCGACACGCTCAGGCAAATCGACGCCAACATCGTCGCGGTGCGCGGCCAGTACCTGCATTTCGTCAACGCGGCCGAACCGCTGTCGGCCGACGACAGCGCGCGCATCGATGCGCTGATGCACTACGGCGCGCCGTTCGAGCCGGCGGCCGAGAAAGGGACGCTCGAGACCTTCGTCGTGCTGCCGCGCTTCGGCACGGTGTCGCCGTGGGCCAGCAAGGCGACCGACATCGCGCAGCACTGCGGCCTCACGCACGTGCGCCGCATCGAGCGCGGCATCGAGTTCACGGTCACGCTGAAGTCGGGCCTGCTCGGCGGCAAGAAGGCGCTGTCCGACGACGCGCGCGCCGCGGTCGCGGCCGCGCTGCATGACCGGATGACCGAAAGCGTGGTGGCCGCGCGCGACGATGCGAAACACCTGTTCGACGAACTGCCGGCCAAGCCGCTGACGACGGTCGACGTGCTCGGCGCCGGCCGCGGCGCGCTCGAGCGCGCGAACGTCGAGCTGGGCCTCGCGCTCGCCGAAGACGAAATCGACTACCTCGTCGATGCGTTCCGCAAGCTCGAGCGCAATCCGACCGACGTCGAGCTGATGATGTTCGCGCAGGCGAACAGCGAGCACTGCCGTCACAAGATCTTCAACGCGCAGTGGACGATCGACGGCGAAGCGCAGGACATGTCGCTGTTCGCGATGATCCGCAACACCGAGAAGCTGAGCCCGCAAGGCACGATCGTCGCGTATTCGGACAACTCGTCGATCATGATGGGCGCCGAAGCCGAGCGCTGGTTCCCGCGCGGCGCGGGCGCGGCCGGCGAGCCGGGCGAGCGCTACGGCCGCCACACGGAGCTTACGCACACGCTGATGAAGGTCGAGACGCACAACCACCCGACGGCGATCTCGCCGTTCCCGGGTGCGGCGACCGGCGCGGGCGGCGAGATCCGCGACGAAGGCGCGACGGGCCGCGGTGCGCGGCCGAAGGCGGGCCTGACGGGCTTCACGGTATCGAACCTCGATCTGCCGGGCGCGCGCCAGGCGTGGGAAAACGCGCGCGACGCCGCGCAGCCGCTCGCGCAGCGCAATCCGAACGAGCAGCACGGCCCGTACGGCCGTCCGGACCGCATCGCGTCGCCGCTGCAGATCATGATCGACGGCCCGCTCGGCGGCGCCGCGTTCAACAACGAATTCGGCCGCCCGAACCTCGGCGGCTATTTCCGCGTGTACGAACAGAACGTCGGCGGCACCGTGCGCGGCTATCACAAGCCGATCATGATCGCGGGCGGCCTCGGCAACATCGCCGATCAGCACACGCACAAGCACGACGTGCCGGCCGGTTCGCTGCTGATCCAGATCGGCGGCCCCGGCATGCGGATCGGGATGGGCGGCGGCGCCGCGAGCTCGATGGCGACCGGCGCGAACACGGCCGAACTCGACTTCGACTCGGTCCAGCGCGGCAATCCGGAAATCGAGCGGCGCGCGCAGGAAGTGATCAACGGCTGCTGGCAGCTCGGCGCGGAAAACCCGATCCTCAGCATCCACGACGTGGGTGCGGGCGGCCTGTCGAACGCGTTCCCCGAGATCGTCGACGGCGCGGGCAAGGGCGCGCGCTTCGAGTTGCGCAAGATCGCACTGGAGGAGTCGGGCCTGTCGCCGCGCGAGATCTGGTCGAACGAAGCGCAGGAGCGCTACGTGCTCGCGATCGCGCCGGCCGACCTGCCGCGCTTCGAGGCGATCTGCGCGCGCGAGCGCTGCCCGTTCTCGGTGGTCGGCGTCGCGACCGACGAACTCCAGCTGCAACTCTTCGACGAGCAGGCGACCGGCGCGGATGCGTACCCGGTCGACATGCCGATGGAGGTGCTGCTCGGCAAGCCGCCGCGCATGCACCGCGACGTCACGCGCGTGCATACCGAGCGCGCACCGGTCGACGTGACGGGCATCGCGCTGTCCGCGGTCGCGGTCGACGTGCTGAAGCATCCGACGGTTGCGAGCAAGTCGTTCCTGATCACGATCGGCGACCGTACGGTCGGCGGCACGTCGGTGCGCGACCAGATGGTCGGCCCGTGGCAGGTGCCGGTCGCCGACTGCGCGATCACCGCGCTCGACTACGCGGGCTTCCGCGGCGAGGCGATGACGATGGCCGAGCGCACGCCGCTCGCCGTGATCGATGCGCCCGCGTCGGGCCGCATGGCGGTCGGCGAGGCGATCACGAACATCGCGAGCGCGCCGATCGCGTCGCTCGACAAGCTGAAGCTGTCCGCGAACTGGATGGCCGCATGCGGCACGCCGGGCGAGGACGCCGCGCTGTTCGACACGGTAAAGGCGATCGGCATGGAGCTGTGCCCGGCGCTCGGCATCGGCATCCCGGTCGGCAAGGACTCGCTGTCGATGAAGACGAAGTGGGAGGAGCAGGGCGTCGCGAAGGAAGTCGTCGCGCCGGTGTCGCTGATCATCTCCGCGTTCGCGCCGGTCGAGGACGTGCGCCGTCATCTGACGCCGCAGCTGCGCCGCGTCGCCGACGCCGGCGACAGCGTGCTGATCGCGATCGACCTCGGTCGCGGCAAGAACCGCATGGGCGGCAGCATCTTCGCGCAGGTCACGCAGCAGGTCGGCGACACGACGCCGGACGTCGACGATCCGCAGGACCTGAAGCGCTTCTTCGACGCGATCCAGTCGCTGAACGCGCAGGGCAAGCTGCTCGCGTACCACGACCGCTCGGACGGCGGGCTGTGGGCGACGGTCTGCGAAATGGCGTTCGCGGGGCGCGCCGGCGTGTCGCTGAACGTCGACATGCTGACGCTCGACGCGAACCACGAATCGGACTACGGCGACGCGAAGGACTGGGCGAAGCAGACGAGCGGACGTCGCGACGACCGCACGCTGCGCGCACTGTTCAACGAGGAACTGGGCGCCGTCGTGCAGGTGCGTGCGGCCGACCGCGACGCGGTGCTCGGCGCGCTGCGCGAATTCGGGCTGTCGACGTGCTCGCACGTGATCGGCACGGTCAACGACCGCGACGTGATCGAGGTGTACCGCGACGCGAAGAAGATTTTCGATGCGCCGCGCACCGAGCTGCATCGCGCATGGGGCGAAGTCAGCTGGCGCATCGCGCGCCTGCGCGACAACCCGGCGTGTGCGGATGCCGAATACGACGCGCTGCTCGATGCGGCCGATCCGGGCATCTCGCCGGTGCTCGGCTTCGATCCGGAAGAAGACGTCGCCGCGCCGTTCATCGCGACGGGCGCGCGCCCGCGCGTCGCGATCCTGCGCGAGCAGGGCGTGAACTCGCATCTCGAAACCGCCTACGCGTTCGATCGCGCGGGCTTCGATGCGCACGACGTCCACATGAGCGATCTGCTCGCCGGCCGCGCGACGCTTGCCGATTTCGCGGGCGCGGTCGCGTGCGGCGGCTTCTCGTACGGCGACGTGCTTGGCGCCGGCGAAGGCTGGGCCAAGACGATCCGCTTCAACGCGAAGCTGGCCGACATGTTCTCCGCGTTCTTTGCACGCCCCGACACGTTCGCGCTCGGGATCTGCAACGGCTGCCAGATGCTGTCGAGCCTCTCGTCGATGATTCCGGGCGCCGACGCATGGCCGAAGTTCACGCGCAACAAGTCCGAGCAGTTCGAAGCGCGCTTCTCGTTCGTCGAAGTCGAGAAGTCGCCGTCGATCTTCTTCACGGGGATGGAAGGGTCGCGGATTCCGGTCGCGGTCGCGCACGGCGAAGGCTATGCGGACTTCTCGCAGCAGGGCGACATCGAGCGCGTCGCGGTCGCGATGCGCTACGTCGATCATCGCGGCGAGGCGACTGAACGTTATCCGTTCAACCCGAACGGGTCGCCGGCCGGCATCACGTCGGTCACGACGGCCGACGGCCGCTTCACGGTGCTGATGCCGCACATGGAACGCGTGCATCGCACGGTCACGATGAGCTGGCATCCGGAAGGCTGGGGCGAAGCGAGCCCGTGGATGCGCGTGTTCCGCAACGCGCGCCGCTGGATCGGCTGACGCCGTGTCGTTCGATCCGTACGCACCCGTCGAAGTCGTCACGCTGCGCGACGAGCGCGCGTCCGACGTCGACGCGATCGCGGACGTGATCGTGTCCGCGTTCGCGGGCGAACCGGAGCACGGGCAGTTCGAACGGCGGATCGTCGACGCGCTGCGCGCGGATCGCGCGCTCGCCGTGTCGCTTGTCGCGGAGCGCGACGGCCGCGTGATCGGGCATGTCGCCTGTTCGCCGGTATCGATCGGCGGCGCAGCGGCCGGCGATTCGCGCTGGTACGGGCTCGCACCGCTCGCGGTGCGGGCCGATTGCCGGCGGCGCAGCGTCGGCGCCGGCCTCGTGCGCACGGCGCTCGACGCATTGCGCCGTCGCGGCGCGCAGGGCTGTGTCGTGCTCGGCGATCCCGCCTACTATGCGCGCTTCGGCTTCGCGCCGTGCGCCGAACTCGTGTTTCCCGACGCGCCGGCCACGCATTTTCTGGCGCTGATGCTCGACGATGCCGCGCCGCACCGCGCGGGCATCGTCCGCTATCACGACGCGTTCTATCCGGAGCAGGCGCAGCACTGAGCAGCGCCGCCGTGCTGCGATCTGCCGCGCGCCGCGTTCGCGCTTCGCGCGCACGCAACAAAAAAGGCCGCTCGAAGCGGCCTTTCTCTTTGGTGCAGCGTCGGCGACGTTACTGGATCTTCGCCTGCTGACGCAGCGTTTCCTCGAACGTCTGCAGCTTCTGCTGCACGAGCTGCTGCGCGATCTGCGCCTTCACCTGCGCGAACGGCGGCGGTGCGACGTCGCGGATGTCGTCGACGCGGATGATGTGCCAGCCGAACTGCGTCTTCACGGGCTCGTCCGTCATCTGGCCTTTCTGCAGCTTCTGCGCGGCTGCCGCGAATTCCGGCACGTACGCCTTCGGGTCCGACCAGTCGAGGTCGCCGCCATTCTTGCCCGAGCCCGGATCCTTCGAATACTGCTTCGCGAGATCCTCGAACTTCGCGCCGCCCTTGATCTTCGCGATCAGGTCCTTCGCCTGCTGCTCGCTGTCGACGAGGATGTGGTGCAGGTGATATTCGCGGTTGCCGCCGGCCGTCTTCACGAGCTCGTCGTAGCGCGCTTTCACTTCGGCGTCGGTCGGCTGGTTCTTCTTCAGGAAGTTCTCGATCATCGCGCGCAGCACGACTGTCTGCTGCGCGACCGCGACCTGTGCCTTCACGTCCGGGCGATTCGGGATACCTTCGCGAATCGCTTCCTGCATCAGGATTTCGCGGTTCACGAGTTCCTGGCGCACGGCCTGCTGCAGCTGCGGGCTATCGGTCTGGCCTTGCTGCACGAGTTGCGCGACCATCGCGTCGGCGCGCGACTTCGGAATCGGCGTGCCGTTGACGACGGCGATGTTCTGGGCAAAGGCCGGCGCCGCTGCGAAAGCAGCCGCCGCGAACCACAGGCGGGGGGATTTCAGGATCATCGGGAATTCCTAATGCTGGATTGAAGATTCGTCGAATTCTTCGGGCGTGTAAGCCACGATCGCGAGCGCATGAATGCCGCGCTGCATCGCATCGGCGAGCGCATCATACACCAGCCGGTGCCGCGCGACGCGCGACTTGCCGGCGAACGCGGCCGATACGATCGTGACCGTATAGTGGCCGCCCGCCGCCGCGCCGGCGTGGCCCGCATGCTGCGCGCTGTCGTCGCGTACGGCCAGCGACACGGGCGCGAGCGCCGCGGTGAGGCGCGCCTCGATCAGCGCGATGCGCGCGTCGGGCGACGCATGGAGAAACGCGTCGGTCATGTCACTCGTCCTTCAGGTACTTCGTGAGCCACAGGCTCTGGAGAATGATGAACACGACCATGGCGCCGGTCGTGCCGAACAGCTTGAAGTTCACCCATTGCGATTCGGTGAAGTTGTGCACCACGTACAGGTTCGCGACGCCGAGCACCGCGAAGAACAGCGCCCACGCGACGTTCAGCTTGTCCCACACCGGGTGCGGCAGCGTGAGCTGCTTGCCCATCATCTTCTCGATCAGGTTGTTGCCGAACGCATAGCGCGCGGCGAGCAGCCCGATCGCAAACAGCCAGTACAGCACAGTCGGTTTCCATTGAATGAATTTCTCGTCGTGCAGGACGAGGGTGGCGCCGCCGAAGACGACGATCACGCCGAGGCTGACCCACAGCATCGTGTCGACCTTGCGATGGCGGAAGGCGACCCAGGCGACCTGGGCCAGCGTCGCGGCGATCGCGACCGCGGTGGCGGTGAAGATGCCCCAGACCTTGAAGGCGGCGAAAAACAGGATGATCGGAAACAGATCGAACAGGAATTTCATGGCGCTCGCGGCTGCGTGAAAAGGCCGCATGCGCGGCCTTTCACCGTTGTAGGGACCCGCCAGGCGCCGCCGTCGCGAACCGCGGCAGCGTCGTGGCTGCCGGCCGGTTCGCCCGGCGCCGCTCAGTCGTTTTCGGGTCGGGACTCGAAGTTTAACGCAGCCGAATTGATGCAGTAGCGCAAACCGGTCTTGTCGCGCGGGCCGTCCTCGAACACGTGGCCGAGGTGCGCGCCGCAATGATTGCAGCGCACTTCGACGCGCACCATCCCGTGCGAGTAATCGATCTTCTCGTCGATCACCTCGCCGTTGAGCGGCTTGAAGTAGCTGGGCCAGCCGCAGCCCGAATGGAATTTCGCGCCGGACTCGAACAGCGGCGTGTCGCAGACGACGCACTTGTAGATGCCGTCGTCTTCCTTGTCGGTGTATTCGCCGGTGAACGCGCGCTCGGTGGCCGCGTGCTGCGTGACCTCGTACTGCAGCGGCGTGAGGCGGCGCCGCAGTTCCGCGTCGTCCTTCCGGTACGGATAGGTCTTGTCGTCGGAATCTTGGGACATGTGGGGGTTCTCCTGATCGGTCGGTCGATACGCGCGGGTTACGACGAGCAGCTCACTTCGAGCGACCCGGCCCAGTCGGGCGGCAACGCCGCGTACGATTCATGTTCCGGCTGTTCGTCGAACGGGCGGCGCAGCACCTGCGCGAGCCGTTCGACTTCGGAAAAGTCCTTCTCCTTCGCGCGCCGGATCGCGAGTTCGGCCAGATGGTTGCGCAGCACGTATTTCGGGTTCACGCGGTTCATCGCGGCCGCGCGCGCTGCATCGTCGCGCGTTTCCTCCGACAGCCGCGCACGGTAGAGGTTCGCCCATGCGTCGAATGCCTCGCGGTCGATGAACAGGTCGCGCACGGGCGCGTCGCGGCTCGCGTCGTGTTTCGACAGCTGCGCGAGCCGGCGAAACGTCAGCGTGAAGTCGGCACGACTCGCATGCATCGTCTCGAGCAGCTGATTCGCGAGCGCCGCGTCGCCGTCGCGTTCGAGTTCGAGGCCGAGCTTCGCGCGCATCGCGCGCTCGAGCGCGGGACCGAAACGCTCGGGGAAGGTCGCGAGCACGGCCTGCGCATCGTCGACCGCGCGTTCCGCGCGCGCGTCGTCGTCGGCGATGCCGTGCTGCAGCCCGATCAGCGGCAGCAGCGCCTGCGCGAGGCAGTAGCAGTTCCAGTGCGCGATGCGCGGCTGCATCCGGTACGCATAGCGGCCGCCCGTATCCGAGTGGTTGCAGATGTGGTTCGCGTCGAACGCGTCGACGAAGCCGAACGGGCCGTAGTCGATCGTCACGCCGAGGATCGACATGTTGTCGGTGTTCATCACGCCGTGGCAGAACCCGACGGCCTGCCATTGCGCGACGAGCTCGGCCGTGCGCCGCGTCGCGGCTTCGAGCAGCGCGAGATAGGGATCGTCGGCGTCGCGGCAGGCCGGATAGAAGCGGTCGATCACGTGATCGGCGAGCGCGCGCAGCAGATCGGGGCGATTGTTCGAGAAGAAGTGCTCGAAATGGCCGAAGCGCACGAAGCTCTCCGACACGCGCGTAACGACGGCCGCGGTCTCGATTTCCTCGCGCACGACCGGCTGGTCGGAACCGATCACGGTCAGCGCGCGCGTGGTCGGGATGCCGAGGTGGTGCATCGCTTCGGAGCACAGGAATTCGCGGATCGACGAGCGCAGCACCGCGCGGCCGTCGCCCATCCGCGAATACGGCGTGCGGCCGCTGCCTTTGAGCTGCAGCTCGTAGCGGCGCCCGTCCGTGCCGGGCAACTCGCCGATCGTCAGCGCGCGGCCGTCGCCGAGCTGGCCGGCCCAGACGCCGAACTGATGGCCGGAGTACACGGACGCGTAGGGCAGCGCCTCGGCGGGCCAGTCGCGCGTCGGATTGCCGGCGAACAGCTCGGCGAAGCCCGGCTGCGCGGCGAGCGACGCGGGCAGCCGGAGCAGGCGCGCGACTTCGTCGGAAAAACCGACCACGTACGGCGCCGCGAGCGGTGCGGCCGGCAGCCGCGTATAAAACGCGTCGCCGAGCCGCAGGAACGCGTGGGCGTCAGGCGCGGCGAGCGTCGCGGCGAGGTCGGGCAGGGTGTCAGCCGGATCGGCTGCGCTTCGGGAAAACGACATGTTGAGCGCCTCTGGGTAAGCCGATATTGTAAGGCGGCGCTGCGCCGCCCGCATGGCGGCCCGCGCGATGCACGCCGCCCGCCCGGG
>NZ_KV786489.1:0-771 GCF_001806955.1 Burkholderia sp. HMSC10F09 | reverse complement strand
GCGGCGGCCGGCGGCATCGTCGGCGCGAACGTCCGCTAAGCGGCGCGGCGTCCGCCCCGCGCGGGGCCGGGCGCCGTCCCGTCTCTTTTCGCACACATCGTTCCGGCATTCGCTCGACAGGCAGCATCAGGGAGGAACGGATGTGCGACACTTCGTCGGCTCCTATAACTCATTCATTTGCCGACGATCCTTCGATGAACGATCCCCTCGTTTTCGTCCTGCCGGGCTACGGCGACTCGGGCCCGCTCCATTGGCAAAGCCGTTGGGCGCGCGCGGATGCGCGCTTCGTGCGCGTCGCGATGCCCGACTGGGAACGCGCCTTCCGCAACGGCTGGTGTCTCGCGCTCGATCGCGCGGTACGCACGGCGCCGGGCCCCGTGCTGCTCGCCGCGCACAGCCTCGGCACGCTGACCGCCGCCTGGTGGGCGACGCGCTATGCGCGGCCCGACACGCTCGCGAAGGTGCGCGGCGCGCTGCTGGTCGCGCTGCCCGATCCGTCCGGGCCGGCGTTTCCGGCCGACGCGCACGGCTTCGGGCCCGTGCCGCTCGAACGGCTGCCGTTCCCGACGCGGGTGGTCGCGAGCAGCGACGATCCGTACGGCTCGCTCGCGTTCGCGCGCAACTGCGCGCAGGCATGGGGCAGCGTATTCCACGAACTCGGCCCGCGCGGCCACATCAACGCGGACAGCGGGCTCGGCGACTGGCCCGACGCACGCGGCTGGCTCGACGCGCTCGCGCAGCGCGGCTGACGGGCGCCGGCGCGAGCGCCCG
>NZ_KV786488.1:0-14723 GCF_001806955.1 Burkholderia sp. HMSC10F09 | reverse complement strand
CGCCGGGTGCGGACGGCGCGGCGCCGCTGGCCGGTGCGCCGCCGGCCTGCTGCGCCTGCCAGTCGGGCGGACGCTCGCCGGGATTGCCTTTCGGCGGGAAACCGCTCATCAGGGCGGCCACGCCTTCCGGCGTCGCATACGCATCGACGAGCGGCCCGATCAACGCGGAACCGATCAGCGCGCCGAGCACCGCGAACGGGTTGTCCTTCTTCAGCGCGTCGATCCGGCGCATCAATTCCTCGGTAACCTGCTGCTTCAGGCTGATCCGCAGCGACGGAAAGTCGACGTATTCGCTGACGGCCTGTGCATCGCGCGCATCGATCGCCGACTTCAGGCGGCCGAGCGCGATGTACGGCGACGCGTAGGCATAGCCGATCGCCGCGATGACGGCGATCGCCAGCACGACGATCAGCAAGGGTTTGAGCCGCCATCCGCGGCTCGACGAGCGCGTCACGATACCTCCGGAGCGAAACCGTGTCGCAATCAGAGACCGCCTTGCGCGGCCGAACGTTCCTCCGCGATGCAGCGATCGATCATGCGGCAGACGGCATCGATCGTGCCGACCATGATCAGCCGCGAACGACCGTGATAGACGCGCACCGGTGCGCGCCGCGCGGGCTCCGCGTGATTGAGCCCGGCATTGAGCGACACGCGCGCGAATGCGGGGAGCGCCGACGGCAGCAGCGACGCCTGCCGTTCGACTGCGACTTCATGGCCGGCGGGCGCCGCAGCGGACAGCGGCGCGCAGGGCGTGCGGCCGCGCAGATGACGCAGGCGACCGAATTGACGGAAAGGCAGCAGGCGGGCAAGGCGTTCCATGGTGTTCTCCTGAGCGAGACGGAATGTCAGAGTTCGCCCGAGCGGATCAGCCCGACGGCGATGCCTTCCAGCGCGAAATCCGCGCTGCCGGCCTTGACGAAGATGTTTTCGTAATCCGGGTTCTCGGCGATCAGCTCGATGCCGCCCGGCCGGCGCATCAGACGCTTGACCGTGACGTCGTCGCCGAGCCGCGCGACGATGATCTGGCCGTCCTTCGCCTCGGTGCGCTTCTGCACGGCGAGCAGATCGCCGTCGAGAATGCCGGCGTCGCGCATCGACAGCCCGCGCACCTTCAGCAGATAGTCGGGCTTGCTCGAGAACAGCGCGGGATCGCACGCGAAGTGCTGCGAGATGTGCTCCTGCGCGAGGATCGGGCTGCCGGCCGCGACACGGCCGACGAGCGGCAGCGACAGCTGCATCAGCCCCGCATGCGGCAGCGTGAACTGGTGCGGCGCGTCGTCGCCGCCGAGCAGCCGGATGCCGCGCGACGCGCCTGCCGCCAGCTCGATCACGCCCTTGCGCGCCAGCGCACGCAGGTGCTCCTCGGCCGCGTTCGGCGAACTGAAACCCAGCTCGGCCGCAATCTCGGCGCGAGTGGGCGGAAAACCGGAGCGCTCGATCGCGCGGCGGATCAAGTCGAACACTTGCTGCTGGCGTGCGGTGAGTTTGGTCATGGTTCAACTGTATGGATAGACAGTGAGCTGTATTTTTATACAGTACTTTGAGAATTTCAAGTGTTACGTGAAGTTCGACGCGATCGCGCCGGTTCCGACGCCCGATTGCGACGCCCATGCGCCGGTTCGTCTGCCGCAACCGTCCGTCCGTATTGCGTTAGCACTTTTCAGTATTAAAAAATGAAGAAGGATTATTTTTAATCATGTAGCCCGTTCGATAGACTGGCCCGACATCGCAATACCGACAACACTGGAGAACCAAGGATGGTGAAGCGCACGACGGGGCTGATGAGCGGGGCGGGCCGCTTGATTGCAACACTCGCGCTGGGCGCGGCGGCGGCGCTGGGCGTCGCGACGCACGCGCAGGCCGATACGACGTTCCTGAACGTGTCGTACGATCCGACGCGCGAGCTGTACCAGGACTTCAACCAGGCATTCGGCAAGGAGTGGAAGGCGAAGACGGGCGAGACGGTCAACTTCAAGCAGTCGCACGGCGGCTCGGGCGCGCAGGCGCGCTCGGTGCTCGACGGCCTGCAGGCCGACGTCGTGACGCTCGCGCTCGCCTATGACATCGACGCGCTCGCCAACAAGGGGCTCGTGAACAAGGACTGGCAGAAACGCCTGCCCGACAACGCGTCGCCATACACGTCGACGATCGTGTTCCTCGTGCGCAAGGGCAACCCGAAGGGCATCAAGGACTGGGACGACCTGACCAAGCCGGGCGTGTCGATCGTCACGCCGAACCCGAAGACCTCGGGCGGCGCGCGCTGGAACTACCTGGCCGCGTGGGCGTATGCGCTGCACAAGCCGGGCGGCAGCGAGCAGTCGGCGAAGGAATTCGTCACGAAGCTGTACAAGAACGCGGGCGTGCTCGACTCGGGCGCGCGCGGCGCGACGACGAGCTTCGTGCAGCGCGGGATCGGCGACGTGCTGATCGCGTGGGAGAACGAGGCGTTCCTGTCGATCAAGGAGTTCGGGCCCGACAAGTTCGAGATCGTCGTACCGTCGGCGAGCATTCTGGCGGAACCGCCGGTGGCGGTCGTCGACAAGGTCGTCGACAAGAAGGGCACGCGCAAGCTCGCCGAAGCGTACCTGAACTTCCTGTACAGCCCGCAGGGCCAGGAAATCGCGGCGCGCAACTACTATCGGCCGCGCTCGAAGAGCGTGCCGGCGGAGCTGATCAAGCAGTTCCCGAAGCTGAAGCTGTACACGGTCGACGACACGTTCGGCGGCTGGACGAATGCGCAAAAGACGCATTTCGCGGACGGCGGTGTGTTCGACTCGATCTACAAGCCGCAGTAACACGACAACGACAGCGGCGCGCCACGTAGTGCGCCGCGTCCCGGACGCCGCCGGCGCGACCTGTCGCGCCGGCGTTCGCGTCGGGCCCATGAGCATCGACCCAGCAAGAGCATCCGATGACCACGTACACCTTTCGCAAGCCGAGCGCGCTGCCCGGTTTCGGCGTGACGCTCGGCATCACGGTGGCCTATTTGAGCCTCGTGGTGCTGATTCCGCTCGCCGCCACGTTCCTGAAGACCGCGACGCTGTCGTGGGACCAGTTCGTCGCCGCCGTCACGTCGCCGCGTGTGCTCGCGTCGTACCGGCTGACGTTCTCGGCCGCATTCGGCGGCGCGCTGATCAACGCCGTGTTCGGCTTTCTCGTCGCGTGGGTGCTCGTGCGCTACACGTTTCCGCTGAAGCGGCTCGTCGACGCGATCGTCGATCTGCCGTTCGCGCTGCCGACCTCGGTGGCCGGCATTTCGCTCGCGGCCGTCTACGCGGCGAACGGCTGGGTCGGCCAGTATCTCGCGCCGTTCGGCATCAAGGTCGCGTTCACGCCGCTCGGCGTGCTGGTCGCGCTGACCTTCATCGGCCTGCCGTTCGTCGTGCGCACCGTGCAGCCGGTGCTCGAGGATTTCGAGCGCGAGCAGGAGGAGGCGGCCGCGTGCCTCGGCGCGTCGCGCTGGCTCACGTTCCGGCGCGTCGTGCTGCCGGCCGTGCTGCCCGCGCTGCTCACCGGTTTCGCGCTCGCGTTCGCGCGTGCGCTCGGCGAATACGGGTCGGTGATCTTCATCGCCGGCAACGTGCCGATGAAGTCGGAGATCACGTCGCTGCTGATCATCACGAAGCTCGAACAGTACGACTACGCGGGCGCGACCGCGCTCGCGGTCGTCATGCTCGTCGTGTCGTTCCTGATGCTGCTGCTGATCAATACGCTGCAGTGGTATCTGCAGCGCCGTACGAGCCGCGGCGCGAGTGCGCCCGCGTCCGCGTCCGGTGATACCGCCGCGGTCGCGGCAGGAGGCCGGCCATGACGCAGGAGGTGACCGCCGTGCTCAAGAACCCGTCGTCCGCCGAGCGTGCGCGCGCGGCGAAGCGGCTCGATCCCGTCAGCGAGCCGCGCGCCGTGCGCTGGCTGCTCACCGGCATCGCGCTCGCGTTTCTCGCCTTCTTTCTCGTCGTGCCGCTCGCGGCCGTGTTCGTCGAGGCGCTGCGCAAGGGCGTCGGCTTCTACCTCGAGTCGCTCGCGGATCCGGACGCGTGGGCCGCGATCAAGCTGACGCTGACCGTCGCGGCGATCGCCGTGCCGCTGAACCTCGTGTTCGGCGTGTGCGCGTCGTGGGCGATCGCGAAATTCGAGTTTCGCGGCAAGGCGTTGCTGACGACGCTGATCGATCTGCCGTTCTCGGTGTCGCCGGTGATCTCCGGCCTCGTCTACGTGCTGCTGTTCGGCGCGCAGGGCTGGCTCGGCCCATGGCTGCAGGATCACGACGTGCAGATCATCTTCGCGGTGCCGGGCATCGTGCTCGCGACGATCTTCGTCACGTTCCCGTTCGTCGCGCGCGAGCTGATTCCATTGATGCAGGCACAGGGCAGCGACGAGGAAGAGGCCGCGCGCGTGCTCGGCGCGTCGGGCTGGCAGATCTTCCGCCGCGTGACGCTGCCGAACGTGAAGTGGGGGCTGCTGTACGGCGTGATCCTCTGCAATGCGCGCGCGATGGGCGAATTCGGCGCGGTGTCGGTCGTGTCCGGCCATATCCGCGGCCAGACCGACACGATGCCGCTGCACGTCGAGATTCTCTACAACGAGTACAACTTCGCCGCGGCGTTCGCGGTGGCATCGGTGCTCGCGCTGCTCGCGCTCGTGACGCTCGCGCTGAAGCTGCTCGCCGAACGCCATCTCGCCGCCGAGCTGTCCGGCGCGCGCGACGCCGTTCCCGCACATGCCGGCCCTGCCGCCATTTCGTCGAAATCGTAAAGAGGCAACCAGAATGGGTATCACCGTCCGTCATCTCCAGAAGCGCTTCGGCGATTTCACCGCGCTCGACAACGTGTCGCTCGATTTCCCGCCCGGCGAACTCGTCGCCCTGCTCGGGCCGTCCGGCTGCGGCAAGACCACGCTGCTGCGCGTGATCGCGGGCCTCGAGCACGCGGACGCGGGGCAGGTCGTGCTGCAGGGGCTCGACGTCGCATCGGTCGGCGCGCGCGACCGGCAGGTCGGCTTCGTGTTCCAGCACTACGCGCTGTTCCGCCACATGACCGTGTTCGAGAACGTCGCGTTCGGGCTGCGCGTGAAGCCGCGCCGCGAGCGGCCGTCCGAAGCCGCGATTCGCGACAAGGTGCACGAGCTGCTGAAGCTCGTGCAGCTCGACTGGCTCGCGCAGCGCTATCCGTCCGAGCTGTCGGGCGGCCAGCGCCAGCGGATCGCGCTCGCGCGCGCCCTCGCGGTGGAGCCGAAGGTGCTGCTGCTCGACGAGCCGTTCGGCGCGCTCGACGCGAAGGTGCGCAAGGAGCTGCGCGGCTGGCTGCGGCGCCTGCACGACGATCTGCACATCTCGACGATCTTCGTCACGCACGATCAGGAGGAGGCGCTCGAAGTCGCGGATCGCATCGTCGTGCTGAACCGCGGCCGCGTCGAGCAGGTCGGCAGCCCGCAGGAGGTCTACGATCATCCGCAGAGCGCGTTCGTCTACGAATTCCTCGGCGCCGCGAACCGGCTGCCCGGCACGGTGGCCGAGCGCGGCTTCGTCGCCGAGGGCGCGGCCGCGCCGATCGCGGTCGACGCGGATTTCGCGGGACCCGCGCATGCGTACGTGCGGCCGCACGATCTGCAGCTGTGGCCGGCCGCCGAAGCGGGCCATCGCGACGGCATCGCGGTCGACGTGCGCCGCGTGATTCCGCTGGGCGGCTCGGTGCGCGTCGAGCTGGAATCGCGCGCGGGCGGGGCGCTCGAGGCGGAACTCGACCGCGACGCATGGCGCGCGCTGTCGCTGCAGGTCGGCGACGGCGCGACGGCCGTGCCGCGTGCGGTACGCGTATTTCCGGCGCGCTGACGCCGGCCAGGCAGGAAGGAGCGCACGGCGCTCCGTATCGACCATCGAACAACGACAGCCCAAGAGGCATACCCATGAACTTCCAGCAACTGCGCTTCGTGCGCGAGGCGGTGCGCCAGAACATGAACCTGACCGAGGTCGCGAACGTGCTCTACACGTCGCAGTCGGGCGTGTCGAAGCAGATCAAGGACCTCGAGGACGAACTCGGCGTCGACATCTTCATTCGCCGCGGCAAGCGGCTGACGGGCCTGACCGAGCCGGGCAAGGCCGTGCATCAGCTGATCGAGCGGATGCTGCTCGACGCGGAGAACCTGAGGCGCGTCGCACGGCAGTTTGCCGATCAGGACAGCGGCCACCTCGTCGTCGCGACGACGCACACGCAGGCGCGCTACGCGCTGCCGAAGGTGATCCGGCAGTTCACCGACGTGTTCCCGAAGGTCCATCTCGCGCTGCGGCAGGGCAGCCCGCAGCAGATCGCGCAGATGATCCTGAACGGCGAGGCCGATCTCGGCATCTCGACGGAGGCGCTCGACCGCTATCCGGACATCGTCACGTTCCCGTGCTATTCGTGGCACCACACGGTCGTCGTGCCGAAGGGGCATCCGCTCGTGGGCCGCGAAAACCTGACGCTCGACGAAATCGCCGAGTATCCGATCATCACGTACGACCAGGACTTCACCGGCCGCTCGCACATCGACCAGGCGTTCGCGCAGGCCGGCGCCGTGCCCGACGTCGTGCTGACCGCGATCGACGCGGACGTGATCAAGACCTACGTCGAACTCGGCATGGGTATCGGCGTCGTCGCGGCGATGGCCTACGATCCGCAGCGCGACACGGGGCTCGTCGCACTCGACACGCAGCATCTGTTCGAGGCGAGCACGACGCGCGTCGGGCTGCGCAAGGGCGCGTTCCTGCGTGCGTATGCGTATCGGCTGATCGAGATGTTCGCGCCGCACCTGAGCGAGGCCGAAATCGCCGGCCAGCTGCGCGAAGCGGTGTGATTGGCGCGGGCGGGCGTGCGCATGCTTCGCGCGCGTCCCGTCTGCCGTCGGCGCGCTCCGAATAAACCCTTAAATATTGATTAGACGGGTTGCGCGCCGGCGCGAAACGGTCCAGCATACCTTCACTCCGCCGGCGTCCGCCGGCGGCGGCGTGTAAACGACGACACGCGTCAGGCAGTCGGCCGTCTGCCTTGTTTTCTTCCTTGGTAGCGACAAGCAGCATCGATGGCCAATCGCCGGGTAGTGTGGCGCAAACGTTTGCTCGCAATAAAACAACAGTCGGCCCCGACGGGCCAGTCGCCAGGAGATGTGTATGAATGTCCGCTTTCGCCGTCGCTTTCTGACCGCCGCGCTTGCTGCCGTCGCGGTTGCCGCCGCTCCCGCCGTCCACGCGCAAGCGGCCGGCAAGCCGAAGGTCGCGCTCGTGATGAAGTCGCTCGCCAACGAGTTCTTCCTGACGATGGAAAACGGCGCGAAGGAATACCAGAAACACAACGCGAGCCAGTTCGACCTGATCACGAACGGGATCAAGGACGAGACCGATACCGCGAACCAGATCCGCATCGTCGAGCAGATGATCGTGTCGAAGGTCGACGCGATCGTGCTCGCGCCGGCCGATTCGAAGGCGCTCGTGCCGGTCGTGAAGAAGGCCGTCGACGCGGGCATCATCGTCGTCAACATCGACAACCGGCTCGACCCCGACGTGCTGAAGTCCAAGAACCTCAACGTGCCGTTCGTCGGGCCGGACAACCGCAAGGGCGCGCGCAAGGTCGGCGACTACCTCGCGAAGAAGCTGAAGGCGGGCGACCAGGTCGGCATCGTCGAAGGCGTGTCGACGACGACCAACGCGCAGCAGCGCACGGCCGGCTTCCAGGACGCGATGAAGGCGGGCGGCATGAAGGTCGTGTCGGTGCAATCGGGCGAATGGGAGATCGACAAGGGCAACGCGGTCGCGTCCGCGATGCTGAACGAATACCCGAATCTGAAGGCGCTGCTGTGCGGCAACGACAACATGGCGATCGGCGCCGTGTCGGCCGTGCGCGCGGCCGGCAAGCAGGGCAAGGTGTACGTCGTCGGCTACGACAACATCAACGCGATCAAGCCGATGCTGAAGGACGGCCGCGTGCTCGCGACGGCCGATCAGTACGCCGCAAAGCAGGCCGTGTTCGGCATCGACACGGCGCTGAAGGCGATCGCCGAGCACCGCAAGCAGGCGGAGCTGTCGGGCGTGGTGGAGACGCCGGTCGATCTCGTGACGAAGTGACGCCGCGCGGCGCGTGCCGCCGCCCTCAAGAATCCGGCGCGGCGGCCGTTATCCGGTGTGAGCGCGATCACGGCCGCTGCATGCCGATGCAGTTGTGAGCGTCACACCCGCGCGCCGCATGCGCGCGGCCGCAACCAGGATCGCGATGGAACCGACCTTCCAATCTTCTTCCCGTCCCGCCGCACCGGTGCTGTCCGTTTCCGGCGTCGGCAAGACGTACGCGGAGCCGGTGCTCGCGGACGTCACGCTCGCGCTCGTGCCGGGCGAGGCGCTGGCGCTGACCGGCGAGAACGGCGCGGGCAAGAGCACGCTGTCGAAGATCATCGGCGGGCTCGTCGAGCCGAGCGCCGGCACCATGCAGCTCGCGGGCGAGCCGTACGCACCGGCGAGCCGCACGCACGCCGAGGCGCTCGGCGTGCGGATGGTGATGCAGGAGCTGAACCTGCTGCCGACGCTGAGCGTCGCCGAAAACCTGTTCCTGAACCGTCTGCCGCGCCGCTTCGGCGTGATCGATCGCGCGCGGCTGCGCGACGACGCGCGCCTCGCGATGGCGCAGGTCGGGCTCGATGCGATCGATCCCGACACGCCGGTCGGCGCGCTCGGCATCGGCCATCAGCAGATGGTCGAGATCGCGCGCAACCTGATCGGCGACTGCCGCGTGCTGATCCTCGACGAGCCGACCGCGATGCTGACCGCACGCGAGGTCGAACTGCTGTTCGAGCAGATCGACCGGCTGAAGGCGCGCGGCGTCGCGATCGTCTACATCTCGCATCGGCTCGAGGAACTCGCGCGCGTGGCCGAGCGCGTCGCGGTGCTGCGCGACGGGCGGCTCGTGCACGTCGGCGAGATGGCCGCAACGACGTCCGACGCGCTCGTCACGCTGATGGTCGGCCGCGAGATCGGCGAACACATCGATCTCGGCGAGCGCCGTATCGGCGCGCCGCGGCTCGTCGTCTCGGGGCTCACGCGTGCGCCGGCCGTGCGCGACGTGTCGCTCGAGGTACGGGCGGGCGAGATTTTCGGCATTTCCGGACTGATCGGCGCAGGGCGCACCGAACTGCTGCGGCTGATCTACGGCGCCGATACGCCCGACGCCGGCACGATCGCGGTCGGCCAGCCGCCGCGGCCGGTCGCGATCCGCTCGCCGGTCGATGCGGTGCAGCTCGGCATCGCGCTGATCACCGAGGATCGCAAGGGCGAGGGATTGCTGCTGTCGCAGTCGGTCACGGCCAACGTGTCGCTCGGCCAGCTCGACCGGCTCGCGCGTGCGGGCGTGGTCGACACGGCGCGCGAGACGGCGCTCGCCGAACGGCAGATCGACGCGCTGCGCATCCGCGCGCACGGCGCCGCGCAGCCGGTCGGCGAACTGTCGGGCGGCAACCAGCAGAAGGTCGTGATCGGCCGCTGGCTCGCGCGCGACATGGGCGTGCTGCTGTTCGACGAGCCGACGCGCGGCATCGACGTCGGCGCCAAATTCGAAATCTACACTTTGATGGGCGCGCTTGCGCGCGAAGGCCGCGCGCTCGTGGTCGTATCGAGCGACCTGCGCGAACTGATGCTGATTTGCGACCGGATCGGCGTAATGTCGGCCGGCCGCATGACGGCCGTGTTCGAGCGCGGCCACTGGACCCAGGATGCGCTGCTGGCCGCGGCGTTCGCGGGCTTCGGCCGCGACGCGGCGCCGCACGGCGCACCGCCGCCTGACGCGCACGCCGCGCACGGCACTTCGACGACAGGACGACCGCAATGACCCAGCCCCCCGTCACCCCGACCGATGCCGGCGCCGCGCAGGACGCGACCGGCCGCCGCGCGCGCACGCTGTCCGGCACGCGGCTCGGCGTGTCGAACTATCTCGGCCTCGCCGGCGCGCTGATCGCGATGATCGCGCTGTTTTCGGCGCTGAGCTCGCATTTCCTGACCTACGATACGTTCAGCACGATCGCGAACCAGATTCCCGACCTCGTCGTGATGTCGGTCGGGATGACGTTCGTGCTGATCATCGCGGGGATCGATCTGTCGGTCGGCTCGGTGCTCGCGCTCGCCGGGTCGATGGTCAGCGTCGCCGCGCTGAAGTGGCAGTGGGGGCCGCTGCCGGCCGCGCTGATCGGCATCGCGGTCGCGACCGCGACGGGCTCGCTGACGGGCGCCGTCACGGTCGGCTGGCGGATTCCGTCGTTCATCGTGTCGCTCGGCGTGCTCGAGGCCGCGCGCGGCCTCGCCTACCAGCTGACGAATTCGCGCACCGCGTATATCGGCGACGCGTTCGATTTCCTGTCGAATCCGATCGCGCTGGGCATCTCGCCGGCGTTCCTGATCGCCGTCGCGGTGATGATTGCCGCGCAGTTCGTGCTGACGCGCACCGTGTTCGGCCGCTATCTGGTGGGGATCGGCACGAACGAGGAGGCCGTGCGGCTTGCGGGGGTTAACCCGCGGCCGTATAAAATCCTTGTCTTCGCGCTGATGGGCGCGCTCGCCGGGCTCGCGTCGCTGTTCCAGATTTCGCGCCTCGAGGCCGCCGATCCCAACGCGGGCGCCGGGCTCGAGCTGCAGGTGATCGCGGCCGTCGTGATCGGCGGCACGAGCCTGATGGGCGGCCGCGGCTCGGTGATCAGCACGTTTTTCGGCGTATTGATCATCTCGGTGCTCGCCGCGGGCCTGGCGCAGATCGGCGCGAACGAGCCGACGAAACGGATCATCACCGGGGCGGTGATCGTGGTCGCGGTCGTGCTCGACACGTATCGCAGCCGGCGCACACGCACGCGGTAAGACCAACAACAGAAAGAGCAGAGAGAAACGGGAAATGGCGACGATCAAGGATGTGGCGGCCATGGCGGGCGTGTCGTTTACGACGGTATCGCACGTGGTAAACAACTCGCGGCCGGTGTCCGCGGACGTACGGGCGAAGGTCGAGGGCGCGATCCGCGAGCTGAACTACGTGCCGTCGGCGGTCGCGCGCTCGCTCAAGGCCCGCGCGACGGCGACCATCGGCCTCGTCGTGCCGAACAGCACGAATCCGTACTTCGCGGAGCTCGCGCGCGGCATCGAGGATCAGTGCGCGGCCAACGGCTACTGCGTGTTTTTCTGCAACTCGGACGACGATCCGGTCAAGCAGCGCAACTACCTGCGCGTGCTGCAGGAAAAGCGCATCGACGGGCTGATCGTCGCGTCGGCCGGCGAAGACGCCGTGCTCGCGCAGACGCTCGCCGACGCGCATGCGCCGCTCGTCGTCGTCGACCGCAACATCGAAGGGCTCGCGGCCGATCTCGTGCAGATCGACCACGAGCGCGGCGCCTATCTCGCGACGCGCCATCTGCTCGAACTCGGCCACGCGAAGATCGGCTGCATCACCGGGCCGACCGACACGGCCGTCAGCGCGATGCGCGTGCACGGCTTCATCCGCGCGATGGCCGAGCGCGGCATCGACATCGTGCCGGGCGCGATCGCGGAAAGCGATTTTTCCTGCCTCGGCGGCTATCACGCGGCGGCGCGGCTGTTCGAATCGGTGCGGCCGAGCGCGATCTTCGCGGGCAACGACCTGATGGGCGTCGGCGCGCTGCGCGCGGCCGCCGAGCGCGGGATGCGCGTGCCCGACGACTGTTCGATCATCGGTTTCGACGACATCGAGTTCTCGCGTTACACGTATCCGGCGCTGTCGACCGTCGGCCAGTCGGTGCGCGCGCTCGGCGAAATGGCCGCGCAGACGCTGATCGAGCGGATCGGCGGCGGTTCGTCGGCGGCGCCGAGCCGGCGGCGCGTCGTGTCGCCGCGGCTCGTGCTGCGCGAATCGACGGCGGTCTATCGCGAACCGGCCGCGTCCGGCTCCCGCGCATGACGGCCGGCGCGGCAGCGCGGGCCGGCCGCGTCGCGGTGGTCGGCAGCCTCAACATGGATCTCGTCGTGCGCGCGCCGCGGCTGCCGCTGCCGGGCGAGACGCTCGCGGGCCACGCGTTCGCGCAGGCGGCGGGCGGCAAGGGCGGCAACCAGGCCGTCGCGGCGGCACGGCTCGGCGCGCAGGTCGCGATGATCGGCTGCGTCGGCGCGGATGCGCACGGTGACGCGCTGCGCGCGGGGCTCGAAGCCGAAGGGATCGACTGCGCGGGGCTCGCGACGAGCGCGTCGGCGCCGACCGGCGTCGCGCTGATCGTCGTCGACGACGGAAGCCAGAACGCGATCGTCATCGTCGCGGGCGGCAACGGCGACGTGACACCGGAGACGGTCGCGCGGCACGAAGCGACGCTCGCGTCCGCCGACGTGCTGATCTGCCAGCTCGAGACGCCGCCCGACACGGTCCGCGCGGCGCTTGCCGCCGGACGCCGGCTCGGCCGCACGGTCGTGCTCAATCCGGCACCGGCTGTCGCGCCGCTGCCGGCCGACTGGCTCGCGTTGGTCGACTATCTGATTCCGAACGAACTGGAAGCCGCTGCGCTGACCGGCCGCCCGGTGCGCGATGCGACCGACGCGGAGGTCGCGGCGCGGGCGCTGCAGGCGCGCGGCGCGCGCAACGTGCTGATCACGCTCGGCGAACGCGGCGTGCTCGCGTTGACGGCCGACGGCATCGCGCGACACTATCCGGCGCCGGTCGTGCGCGCGGTCGACACGACGGCCGCCGGCGACACGTTCATCGGCGGCTTCGCCGCACGGCTCGCGGCCGGCGCGAACGTCGACGACGCGATCCGCTTCGCCCAGCGCGCGGCCGCGGTATCGGTCACGCGTGCCGGCGCCCAGCCGTCGATCCCGACGCTCGCCGAACTCGGCGACTGACGCATTTCCGTCCCTTCGCGGCCGCTCCGTCACGTCGGACGGCGGCCGCAGTCCACTTCCCGCATCGTCGTCCTCTCGCATCCGCTTTCGCGGCTCGACTGCGAAGGCAGGCGTCGCCTTCCATGCAATTATTCAGCAATCTGTAATAAACAGACGTATTAAACGAAAAATAAGCTCGAATGCCATCAAGTTGTTTAGCGCGCCGTCGTAAATACGGGAACCGAAACAATGTTCGGCGTAACGGGCCACGGCCCGCCTCGGCGACGCAACACAGGAACGACGATGGTCTTCAGGAACCTGACGATACGTGCGCGTATCGGTTTGACAATGGCTTTTCTAGCCGCGCTGCTGGGCGTAATCGGCGTGCTCGGTCTGTACGGGATGACGAGCGCGAACGAGTCGACGCGCGAGATCTTCACGAACCAGATGCCGAGCGCGGTCAACGTGTCGGTGGCGGAAATGTTCGCGGCCCGCGAGCGGCTCGCGCTCGATCGCGCGGCACTGCTGGCCGGCACGCCCGACTCGGCGGCCGCCATCGAGCGCAGCCGCGCCATGCGCGCACAGTCCGACGCGCGGTGGCAGAAGTATCTCGCGCTGCCGCGCGGGCCGGAAGAGGACCGGCTCGCGCAGGACGTCGCAGCGAAGCGGCAGGCGCTGCAAGCCAGTTGCGACGCGTTCGCGAGCGCGATCGCGTCGGGCGACCACGACCGGATCGGCGACGGCGCGAAGCAGCTGCAGGTGCGCTTCAACGAACTCGCCGGCGCGAACGAAGCGCTGCGCAACTTCCAGTTCAGCGACGGGCAAGCGCGGTTCGATCATGCGGAATCGGTGTATGACGCGCTGCGTGTCGTGTCGATCGTCGTGCTCGCGCTCGGCCTCGTCGCCGCGCTGCTGTCGTGGGTCACGCTGAGCCGCGCGATCGGCCGGCCGCTCGCGGACGCGCTCGCGCATTTCGACGCGATTGCCGCGGGCGATCTGCGCCGCACGATCGTCGTGAGCCGACGCGACGAAATGGGTCAGCTGCTCGACGGCCTCGCGAAGATGCAGCGCGGGCTTGTCGACACGGTGCGCACGGTGCGCGGCGGCAGCGAGTCGATCGCGACGGCAGCCCGGCAGATCGCGGCCGGCAACATCGACCTGTCGTCGCGAACGGAAGAACAGGCGGCGGCGCTGCAGGAAACGGCGTCGAGCATGGAGCAACTGACCGGCACCGTGAAACAGAACGCGGACAATGCGCGCCAGGCAAGCTCGCTGGCCGCGAATGCGTCGGAAATTGCAAACAAGGGTAATACGGTGGTGGGGCAGGTCGTCGACACGATGGGCGAGATCAATGCGAGCTCGGCGAAGATCGCGGACATCATCGCGATCATCGAGGGCATTGCATTCCAGACCAACATCCTCGCGCTGAACGCCGCGGTCGAAGCCGCACGCGCGGGCGAGGAAGGGCGCGGGTTCGCGGTCGTCGCGGGCGAGGTGCGCAGTCTCGCGCAGCGTTCGTCGAGCGCGGCCAAGGAAATCAAGGCGCTGATCGACGCGTCGGTCGAGCGGATCCGCTCGGGCTCGACGCTCGTCGACGAAGCGGGGCGCACGATGAACGACGTGATCGGTGCGGTGCAGCGCGTGACGGACATCATGGGCGAGATCGCGGCGGCGTCCGAGGAGCAAAGCGGCGGCATCGACCAGGTCGCGCGCGCCGTCGCGCAGATGGACGAGGTCACGCAGCAGAACGCGGCGCTCGTCGAAGAGGCCGCGGCTGCCGCGCAGTCGCTCGACGAGCAAGCGGCGCGCCTGCGCGACGCGACTTCGGTGTTCCGGCTCGACGACGCGGCGCGGCCGGCGGCAGGCGCAGCCGATGCGGCGCGCCGCG
>NZ_KV786487.1:0-17082 GCF_001806955.1 Burkholderia sp. HMSC10F09 | reverse complement strand
GGCGCCGCATGCCGCGGCGCCGAGTCCCGCCTCAGTGCGCGAGCAGCAGGAAGATCGCAGGGCGCTTGTGCAGATTCGGCGCAGGCGCCTTTTTCCAGTCGGCCGCCGTGCGCGTCGCGATCGTCTCGGTCGCGAGCGTCAGATCGGCCGCGACGCAGATCTGCGTCGACGGCGCGCACGTCGCGACGAGCGTGTCGAGCATCGCCTGGTTCCGGTACGGCGTCTCGATGAAGATCTGCGTCTGGCGCGCCTTGCGCGAGACCTGCTCGAGTTCGCGCAGTCGCTTGGCACGCGCGGCCGCGTCGACCGGCAGATAGCCGTTGAACGCGAAACTCTGGCCGTTCAGCCCCGACGCCATCAGTGCGAGCAGAATCGAGCTCGGCCCGACGAGCGGCACGACCTTCACGCCGCGTTCGTGCGCGCGTCGCACGAGCAACGCGCCCGGGTCGGCGACGGCCGGACAGCCGGCTTCCGAGACGAGCCCCGCGTCCGTGCCGGCCAGTACCGGCGCGAGCAGCCGGTCGACCTCGCCGGCCGGCGTATTGACGTTCAGTTCGCGGATCTCGATGTCCTGGATCGGCCGCGACGTGCCGATCTTCTTCAGGAACGCGCGCGTCGTCTTCGCGTTTTCGCCGATGTAGTAGCCGAGCGTGCCGGCGCGCGCCTGCACGGCGGCAGGCAGCACGGCGGCGAGCATCGACGCGTCGCCTTCGCCGAGCGTATTAGGGACGAGATATAGCGTGCCGGCCGTCATGCGCGTGCTCCTTGCGCTGGGAACAGCGGATAGCCGACGGCGCGCAGCATCCGCGTCAGCGCGATCAGCGGCAGGCCGACGAGCGCGGTCGGATCGTCCGAATCGATCGCATCGAGCAGCGCGATGCCGAGCCCTTCGGATTTCGCGCTGCCGGCGACGTCGTACGGCGTTTCGGCGCGCAGATAGGCGTCGAGCTCGGCTTCGGGCAGCGAGCGGAAGTGCACGCGCGTCACGACGTCCTCGGTCTGCACTTCGCCGGTGCGGCTGTCGTAGAGGCTCAGCGCGCTGTGGAATTCGACTTCGCGTCCCTGCATCGACACGAGCTGCGCGAGCGCGCGTTCATGCGTGCCGGGCTTGCCGATCTGCAGCCCGTCGAAGGTGGCGACCTGGTCCGACCCGATCACGAGCACGCCGTCGGGCGCGTCGATCGTCGCGGCCACCGCGCGCGCTTTCGCGGCCGCGAGGCGCAGCGCGGTCGCGGCGGGCGTTTCGCCGGCGAGCGGCGTTTCGTCGAGGTCGGGCGACACGACGTCGAACGGTACGGCGAGGCGCTCGAGCAGCGCGCGGCGGTAGCGGGAACTGGAGGCGAGAATCAGCCGCGGCGGGCGGCAAACGGTATCCGGCATGGTCGATGGAATCGGTGAGTCGTCGGGGCTTGCGCGACGTTGCGCGGACGCAAGCTTAAGTGATTGACTGAAAAAGGTAAAACAGGTATGCTTTCCCGCTTTTCATCGGCAGGCTCCCGTTCGGGTGCCGGCCGGGTCTTCGGAAGTACGCGGCGCCAAGCCGGATCGATTTGCAGGGAGCGCACATGAACACTTCTTCTGGCAAACCTGCGGCAGCGCTCGATCCGCACGCGGTCGACCTGTTCGAATTCGCCCGCAGCGGGCGGCAGGCAGCAGGCGCGGTGCGCCTCTCGCAACTGCCGCGCATGTTGAACGAGGTGCCGGCGGACGCGCCCGATCGCGACACGGTATTCACGTGGCAGGCCGAGGGGTTCACGCAGAAGGAACTGCAGGACGACGGCACCGACGGGCAGCAGCCGTATCTGCGCCTCGCGCTGCACGGCCACGCATGGCTCACGTGCCAGCGCTGCATGACCCCGTACGATCAGGCGTTCGACGTCGACATGGTGTACCGGATCGTCGCGACCGAAGAAGAAGCCGAGGAATTTCCGCTCGACGACGATGAAGCCGATGTGATCGTGGGCTCGCGCCAGTTCGATCTCGTCGACTTGATCGAGGAGGAGTTGCTGCTTTCGCTGCCGCTCGTGCCCAAGCACGAGGTTTGCCCGGCGGTTCACGAAAGCCTCGTGTCGGGTGCGAGCGGTCCTTCGGAAGAGGCGGACGAGGAGTCCGACGACGCCGGGGACGAAGGCAAACGGCCGAATCCGTTCGCAGCGCTCGAAGCGCTGAAGAAGGACGGGGACGGCAGCAAGAAACACTGAGCAGTGTGGCGCGGGAAGGCGTAAGGGCCGTGGGCCAGGGTAGTTAAGCGCCGGATCGGGCTGTGTTAGAATCCGGAAAATTTTTAGGAGTTAGTCATGGCAGTCCAGCAAAACAAGAAGTCGCCGTCGAAGCGCGGCATGCATCGTTCGCACGATTTCCTGACGGCAGCGCCGCTGGCAGTCGAGCCGAGCACGGGTGAAGTGCATCTGCGTCACCACATCAGCCCGAACGGCTACTATCGCGGCAAGAAAGTCGTCAAGACGAAGAACGACTAAGCGTCTCCTCGTGCGTTGCGCGTTACGATGGCCGTTCGCGTGACAACTGGTTCGCTTGACACTTTCCTGGCTCAACAAAAAGGCGGCATTCAACTGCCGCTTTTTTGTGCCTGAAATTCATCGCATTCCATGACCGTAAAGCTCACAATCGACTGCATGGGAGGCGACCACGGCCCGTCCGTGACCGTTCCCGCGGCAGTCAAGTTCGTTCGTGCGCATCCCGATGCGCATCTGATGCTCGTCGGCATCGAAAGCGCGATCCGCGCGCAGCTCAAGAAGCTGAAAGCCCTCGACGATCCCGCGCTGTCCATCGTGCCCGCCACCGAAGTCGTGGCGATGGACGATCCTGTCGAAGTCGCGCTGCGCAAGAAGAAGGACTCTTCGATGCGCGTCGCGCTGAATCACGTGAAGGACGGCGAGGCGCAGGCGTGCATCTCGGCCGGCAACACCGGCGCGCTGATGGCCGTGTCGCGTTACGTGCTGAAGACGCTGCCCGGTATCGAGCGGCCCGCGATCGCGTTCTCGCTGCCGAATCCGACCGGCTACACGATGATGCTCGACCTCGGTGCGAACGTCGACTGCGAACCGCAGCATCTGCTGCAGTTCGCGGAGATGGGCCACGCGCTCGTCGCGGCGCTCGAAGGCAAGGACCGACCGACGATCGGCCTGCTGAACATCGGCGAAGAAGTGATCAAGGGCAACGAGACGATCAAGCGCGCCGGCGAACTGCTGCGCGCGAGCACGCTCAATTTCCGCGGCAACGTCGAAGGCAACGACATCTACAAGGGCACCGTGGACGTGATCGTCTGCGACGGCTTCGTCGGCAACGTCGCGCTGAAGACGTCGGAAGGGCTCGCGCAGATGCTCTCCGACATCATCCGCGAGGAGTTCGGCCGTTCGCTGCTGTCGAAGCTGATGGCGCTGCTCGCGCTGCCCGTGCTGATGCGCTTCAAGAAGCGCGTCGACCATCGGCAGTACAACGGCGCGGCGCTGCTGGGGCTGAAGAGCCTCGTGATCAAGAGCCACGGTTCGGCCGACGCGTACGCGTTTGAGTGGGCGATCAAACGCGGGTATGATGCCGTCAAAAACGGCGTGCTGGAGCGCCTCACGCGCGCGATGGCGGACAATTCGGTGTCGCTCGGCGACGGCGAACACGACGCAGGCGGTGCGGGCCCCGCGAGCCCGGCCGCAGGCCATCACGCCGAACCTTCCGCTGCGCAATCCTCTAAAGCATAAATGGCCCAATCGACTCTCTATTCCCGCGTGCTCGGCACGGGCAGCTATCTGCCGCCCGACCGTGTCACGAACCAGCAGCTCGCCGATCGTCTTGCGAAGGAAGGTATCGAGACGAGCGATGAATGGATCGTGGCACGCACGGGCATCCACGCGCGCCATTTCGCCGCGCCGGACGTGACGACGAGCGATCTCGCGCTCGAGGCGTCGCGCCGCGCGATCGAGGCGGCCGATATCGATCCGCAGTCGATCGACCTGATCATCGTCGCGACTTCGACCCCCGATTTCGTGTTTCCGAGCACCGCCTGCCTGCTGCAGAACAAGCTCGGCATCAAGAACGGCGGCGCGGCGTTCGACGTTCAGGCCGTGTGCTCGGGGTTCGCGTATGCGATGGCGACGGCCGACAGCTTCATCCGCAGCGGCCAGCACCGCACGGCGCTCGTCGTCGGCGCGGAGACGTTCTCGCGCATTCTCGATTTCAAGGACCGCACCACCTGTGTGCTGTTCGGCGACGGCGCGGGCGCGGTGATCCTGTCCGCCTCGGAAGAGCCGGGCGTGCTCGGCAGCGCGCTGCACGCGGACGGCAGCTATTCGCACATCCTGTGCACGCCGGGCAACGTGAACCGCGGCGTGATCGACGGCAGCGCGTTCCTGCACATGGACGGACAAGCCGTGTTCAAGCTCGCGGTCAACGTGCTCGAGAAGGTCGCGATCGAAGCGCTCGCGAAGGCGAATCTCGCGCCCGAGCAGGTCGACTGGCTGATTCCGCATCAGGCCAACATCCGGATCATGACGAGCACGTGCCGCAAGCTCGGGCTGCCGCAGGAACGCATGGTCGTGACGGTCGGCGAGCACGGCAACACGTCCGCCGCGTCGATTCCGCTCGCCTTCGATGCCGCGGTGCGCGACGGCCGCATCCAGCGCGGTCAGCACGTGCTGATCGAAGGCGTCGGCGGCGGCTTCACGTGGGGCGCGTCGGTCTTCCGCTACTGATCCGTCGCGCGCGCATGGCGCGCGCTCCCTTCGGCGCGCCGTTCGTGCGCGCCGCTCGAACCGATTCAATTGGGGACGATATGAAATTTGCATTCGTTTTTCCGGGGCAGGGCTCGCAGTCCGTCGGCATGCTGAACGCATTCGCCGATCTCGCCGTCGTGCGCGAGACGCTGCAGGAAGCGTCCGATGCGCTGAACCAGGATCTCGGCAAGCTGATCGCCGAAGGCCCTGCCGAAGAACTGAATCTGACGACGAATACGCAGCCGGTGATGCTGACGGCCGCCTATGCGTGCTATCGCGCGTGGCAGCAGGCGGGCGGTCCGGCGCCGTCGATCGTCGCGGGGCACAGCCTCGGCGAATACACGGCGCTCGTCGCCGCCGGTGCGATCGCGTTCAAGGACGCGGTGCCGCTCGTGCGCTTCCGTGCGCAGGCGATGCAGACCGCGGTGCCGGTCGGTCAGGGCGGGATGGCCGCGATCCTCGGCCTCGATGACGATACCGTGCGTGCCGTGTGCGCGGAAGCGTCGAGCGAAGGCGTGGTCGAAGCCGTGAACTTCAACGCGCCGGCGCAGGTCGTGATCGCGGGCGCGAAGGCGGCCGTCGAAAAGGCATGCGAAGTCGCGAAGGCGAAGGGCGCGAAGCGCGCGCTGCCGCTGCCGGTGTCCGCGCCGTTCCACTCGTCGCTGCTCAAGCCCGCGTCGGATCAGCTGCGCGACTATCTGGCGAACGTCGAGGTGAAGGCGCCGCAGATTCCGGTGGTGAACAACATCGACGTCGCGGTCGTCAGCGATCCGGCCGCGATCAAGGACGCGCTCGTGCGCCAGGCCGCGGGCCCCGTGCGCTGGGTCGAATGCGTGAAGCACATCGCGGGCACGGGCGTCACGCACGTGATAGAATGCGGGCCGGGCAAGGTGCTCGCGGGCCTGACGAAGCGCATCGACGGCAACCTGACGGGCGCATCGGTGTTCGATCCGGCGTCGCTCGACGAAGCGCTCAAGCTGGTGACCGCGTAAGGCGGCGCCGTTCCTCAAGAGACGGATATTCGATTCATGGAAAAGACTCTCGATAAACAGGTCGCGATCGTGACCGGCGCATCGCGCGGCATCGGCCGTGCGATTGCGCTCGAACTCGCGCGCCTCGGCGCGACGGTGATCGGCACGGCGACGAGCGAGTCGGGCGCCGCCGCGATCACGGCTGCCTTCGCGGAGGCCGGCGTGACGGGCCGCGGCGCGGTGCTGAACGTCAACGACGCCGCCGCGGCCGAAGCGCTGATCGACGCGACCGTGAAGGAGTTCGGCGCGCTGAACGTGCTCGTCAACAATGCCGGCATCACGCAGGATCAGCTCGCGATGCGCATGAAGGACGAGGACTGGGACGCGGTGATCGATACGAACCTGAAGTCGGTGTTCCGCCTGTCGCGTGCGGTGCTGCGTCCGATGATGAAGGCGCGCGGCGGCCGCATCATCAACATCACGTCGGTGGTCGGTTCGGCCGGCAATCCGGGCCAGGCGAACTACGCGGCCGCGAAGGCCGGCGTGGCGGGCATGACGCGTGCGCTCGCGCGTGAGATCGGCAGCCGCGGCATCACCGTGAACTGCGTCGCGCCTGGCTTCATCGATACCGACATGACGAAGACGCTGCCGGAAGAGCAGCAGGCCGCACTGAAAACGCAGATTCCGCTCGGCCGCCTCGGCAGCCCGGAAGACATTGCACACGCCGTCGCGTTCCTCGCATCGCCGCAGGCCGGTTACATCACCGGCACGACGCTGCACGTGAACGGCGGCATGTACATGTCTTGAGCATTTTCGTTTACCATCCGCGCCGTATCCCGTTTTTCAGGCGGATCGGCGCTTGATCGACCATCAAGCCAACGCGCGTTTTGCCTTGGGCAAACCTGATAAAATGCGCGCACTTGTAAATCTGAACTTTCCCTCGGAGGGGTAATGGACAACATCGAACAACGTGTCAAGAAGATCGTCGCCGAACAGCTGGGCGTCGCCGAAGCCGAGATCAAGAACGAAGCTTCGTTCGTGAACGACCTGGGCGCCGACTCGCTCGACACCGTCGAACTGGTGATGGCTCTGGAAGACGAGTTCGGCATGGAAATCCCGGACGAAGAGGCGGAGAAGATCACGACGGTTCAGCAAGCGATCGACTACGCTCGCGCGAACGTCAAGGCGTAAGCGCAGCCGCGCTCGTCTGTCACGTCGCCGCGATTTTCGCGTTTGACGCGCCATCCTGCCGGCATCCTCGCCGGACGGACTAACAGCCACAGGGCTCGCAGGGCTGGTTCCTGTGGCCACTGTGGCTTTTGTTTTTGTCATCCAATGGAAAAGAGGTTACCGTGAGCCGCCGTCGTGTTGTCGTTACAGGCCTGGGGCTGATTTCGCCTGTTGGCAATAATGTTGCCGACGGCTGGGCCAATCTCGTCGCCGGCAAGTCCGGTATCGCCACCGTCACGAAGTTCGACGCGTCGAACCTGGCCGTGCATTTCGCGGGCGAGGTGAAGGGTTTCAACGCCGAGGAATACATCCCGGCGAAGGAAGCCCGCAACATGGATACGTTCATCCATTACGGCATCGCGGCCGGCATCCAGGCGCTGAAGGACAGCGGGCTGGAAGTGACCGAAGCGAATGCCGAACGCATCGGCGTGCTGGTCGGCTCGGGCATCGGCGGTCTGCCGATGATCGAAGACACGCACCAGACCTACGTCGATCGCGGCGCACGCCGTATTTCGCCGTTTTTCGTGCCGGGTTCGATCATCAACATGATCTCGGGCCACCTGAGCATCATGTTCGGCCTGAAAGGCCCGAACCTCGCCGCCGTCACGGCCTGCACGACCGGCCTGCACAGCATCGGCCTCGCGGCGCGCCTGATCCAGGCCGGCGACGCGGACGTGATGGTTGCCGGCGGCGCCGAATCGACGGTGTCGCCGCTCGGCATCGGCGGCTTTGCGGCCGCGCGCGCGCTGTCGACCCGCAACGACGATCCGGCCACCGCGTCGCGTCCGTGGGACAAGGAGCGCGACGGCTTCGTGCTCGGCGAAGGGGCCGGCGTGATGGTGCTCGAGGAGTACGAATCGGCGAAGGCGCGCGGCGCGAAGATCTACGCGGAAGTCGCGGGCTTCGGCATGACGGGCGACGCGTACCGCATGACCGCGCCGAACATGGACGGCCCGCGCCGCTGCATGGTCGCGGCGCTGCGCGACGCCGGCGTGAACGCGGACGAGGTTCAGTACCTGAACGCGCACGGCACGTCGACGCCGCTCGGCGACAAGAACGAATCCGACGCGGTGAAGGCGGCTTTCGGCGATCACGCGTACAAGATCGTCGTGAACTCGACGAAGTCGATGACGGGCCACCTGCTGGGCGGCGCGGGCGGCCTCGAATCGGTGTTCACGGTGCTCGCGCTGCACAACAACGTGTCGCCGCCGACCATCAACATCTTCAACCAGGACCCGGAGTGCGATCTCGACTACTGCGCGAACACCGCGCGTGAGATGAAGATCGACGTGGCCGTGAAGAACAACTTCGGCTTCGGCGGCACCAACGGCACGCTGGTGTTCAAGCGCGTCTGACGCCTACATCGCTTGACGAGTCCATTCGATGCACCGGCCGGGCGTCCGCAGCGTTTCTCGCTGCGGGCCTCGGCCGTGTCGTATGTCGTGCTGGCCGCGTTCGTCGCGGCGGCCGCGGCATCCGCGTACCTTTTCTGCGCGCCGCGGGCCGGCATCGTCACGGGCGCATGCGTTGCGGCCGCCACGGCGGCGCTGCTCGCGATCGGCGCGGTGCGCGCATGCGCGCGGCGCTTGCCGCACGAGTTGCAGATCGATGCATTCGGGGAAGTTGCGGCGTTTGGCCGCGGCGGCCGGCTGCTCGCGCGCGGTCGCGTCACCGGGCATGCGCACTGGAGCAGCCTGCTGCTCGTGCTGTCGGTCGGGCAGGGCGCCCGGCGGGCGCGGCCGCTGCTGATTCCGGCCGATGCGCTCGACGGCGCGTCGTTCAGCGCACTGGCGGTGCTCGCGCGCAGCGCGGGCCGGGCGGCGCGCGCATGACGGCACGGGCTGTTACGACGCGTAACCAGCGGCACGCGCAGCGGCCGGCGCGGGAACGCTACAATAGCGCTCCGCGTTGCATCCCTAGTTAACGGATTTGTCAGGTGAGTGAAAAAGAAATCGATCAGGTTCTGGTCGAGCGCGTTCAGAAAGGCGACAAGGCAGCGTTCGAACTCCTGGTCTCCAAATACCACCGCAAGATCATTCGGCTGATCTCGCGCCTCGTGCGGGACCCCGCCGAGGTCGAGGATGTGGCGCAGGACGCGTTCATCAAGGCGTATCGGGCGTTGCCGCAGTTTCGCGGCGAGTCCGCGTTCTACACGTGGTTGTACCGGATTGCCGTCAATACGGCCAAGAACTACCTTGCGACGCAGGGCCGCCGGGCGCCGACGTCGACCGAGGCCGATGCCGAGGAGGCGGAAACTTTCTCCGACGCAGACCAACTAAGGGATATCAACACGCCTGAGTCGATGTTGATGAGCAAGCAGATTGCCGAAACGGTCAACACGGCGATGGCCGCGCTGCCGGAGGAGTTGCGCCAGGCGATCACGCTGCGCGAGATCGAAGGTCTCAGCTACGAGGAAATCGCGGAAATGATGGGCTGTCCGATCGGCACGGTCCGGTCGCGGATTTTCCGGGCGCGCGAGGCAATCGCTGCGAAATTGCGTCCGCTGCTCGATACGCCGGAAGGCAAGCGCTGGTAAGCGCCGCCGACGGGCGCAACGACGCGGGTCGGGGTCTAGTTACGGATAGAGTCGTGAAGTCACGACGGGGTGTGCAAGATGGGGAGCATCATGGGGTCGGTCAATACGCAGTCGCAAGCGTGCTCGCACGGCGAGCGCCTTTCCGCTCTGGTCGACGGCGAAATGTTCGACGGCCCGGATCACGGGCAGTTTCTGGCTGAGCTCGACCGCGCGGATCGCGCTGCGTGGGCCCACTACCACCTGATCGGCGATGCGCTGCGCTCGGACGAGCTGGCGCTGTCGCCCGCGCTGAGCGCCGCGTTCACCGCGCGCATGTCGGCCGCGCTCGAAGCCGAGCCGCACCTGCTCGCGCCGGCGGCCGCGCCCGTCACCCGCAAGCTGCTGTCGCTGCGCCGTCGCGTGGTGCCCGCGTTCGCCGTCGCTGCCGCGGCGGCCACGCTGACGTGGATCGTCGTTCCGCAGATGCAGACGGCCGGCACGCCGGGCGCCGTCCAGATCGCGTCGGTCGGTGCACCGGCGAACGGCGGCCTGCAGCGCGTGACGGTTGCGCAGGCATCGGCACAGCCGGGGCTGCAGGAGGTCAACATCATTCGCGACGCGAGTCTCGATCAATACCTTGAAGCGCACCAGCAATTCGCGCAGCAGCCCGTCGTCACGGGCTCGATGCCGCTGATCCGCGCTGCCGTGTCCACCACGCCAGGCCAATAAACTCGATGCGGACATTGCGGTTGAATCACGCCATCTCCGGATGGAAGCGGCTGCCGGCCCTCCTGCTTTGCGCAGCCGCGCTGTTGTCCGTTCAATCCCTTCCTGCCAGCGCCCAGCAACCGGACGATCCCGTCGCGACCCGCAAGGCCGCCGCGGAATGGCTCGACCGCATCCAGCAGGCGGCGCAGCAGCAGACCTACGAAGGCACGTTCGTCTATCAGCGCGGCGGATACGTCCAGTCGTCGCGCATCGCGCACATCGCGTCGCGCGACGGCGAGTTCGAACGGATCGAAACGCTCGACGGCAAGCCGCGCAAGCTGCTGCGCCATAACGACGAGCTCTATACCTTCGTGCCCGAGCGCAAGCTCTGCGTGGTCGAGCGCCGGCAGACGCGCGATTCGTTCCCCGCGCTGCTCGGGGCGAGCGGCGAGCACGTGATGTCCGTCTACGACGCGAAGCTGCTCGGCAAGGATCGCGTTGCCGGCATCGACGCGCAGGTCGTCGAACTCGTCCCGAAGGACGCCTATCGTTTTACCTACAAGCTGTGGGTCGATGCGCGCACGGGCCTGCTGCTGCGCTCGCAGACGCTCGACGCGAACGATCGCGTACTCGAGCAGATCGCGTTCTCGCAGCTGCAGACGGGCGCGGCCGGCGGCGACAAGGCTGCGATCGCGGCCGGCATGCGCAACCTCGGCGGCTGGACGGTCGTCCGTCCGCCGGTGGCGACGGTCGACATGGAGGCGCAGGGCTGGCAGATCGCACCGGGCGTCGCGGGCTTCCAGAAGATCCGCGAGGTGCGCCGGCCGATGGCCGCGCGCGATGCGGGCGATCCGCCGATCGCAGTCGATCAGGCCGTGTTCACCGACGGGCTCGCGACGATCTCCGTCTTCATCGAACCGGCCGAAAAGAATTCGCGCAAGGAAGGCGCGGGCAGCACCGGGGCGACGCACGTGCTCGTCAAGCGCCGCGGCGACTACTGGATCACCGTGCTCGGCGAAGTGCCGCCGGCAACGTTGCAGCAGTTCGCGTCTGCCATAGAATACAAGGCTTCCAAGTAACGCTACGGCTTCCGACATGATGAAAATCACGCTGCGCAAATGGCTTGCGGCGGCGGCGCTGTCCGCCTGCCTGCCGCTCGTGCCGCACACCGCGGCCGCCGCGCCGGTCCCCGCTGCCAGCCTGCCCGATTTCGCCGATCTGGTCGAAAAGGTCGGGCCGGCCGTCGTGAACATCCGCACCACCGCGAACGTGCCGTCCGGCCCGCGCGGCGGGCTGCCGCCCGGTTTCGACAACGGCGACATGTCGGAATTCTTCCGGCGCTTCTTCGGCATTCCGCTGCCGCAGGCGCCCGGCAATCCCAAGAACGCACCGGCGCCCGACAACCCGCCCGACACCGAGCAGAACCGCGGCGTCGGCTCGGGCTTCATCGTCTCGGCCGACGGCTACGTGATGACGAACGCGCACGTCGTCGACGACGCGGACACGATCTACGTGACGCTCACCGACAAGCGCGAATTCAAGGCGAAGCTGATCGGCGTCGACGACCGCACGGATGTCGCGGTCGTGAAGATCCAGGCGTCGAATCTGCCGGTCGTCGCGATCGGCGATTCCAACAAGGTGCGCGTCGGCGAGTGGGTCGTCGCGATCGGCTCGCCGTTCGGCCTCGACAACACGGTCACGGCCGGTATCGTCAGCTCGAAGAGCCGCAACACCGGCGATTACCTGCCGTTCATCCAGACCGACGTCGCCGTGAACCCCGGCAACTCGGGCGGCCCGCTGATCAACATGCAGGGCGAGGTGATCGGCATCAATTCGCAGATCTACAGCCGCACCGGCGGCTTCATGGGCATTTCGTTCGCGATCCCGATCGACGAGGCGATGCGCGTCGCCGATCAGCTGAAAGCGACCGGCAAGGTCACGCGCGGCCGGATCGCGGTCGCGATCGGCGAGGTGACGAAGGACGTGGCCGACTCGATCGGACTGCCGAAGGCGGAGGGCGCGCTCGTCAGCAGCGTCGAGCCGGGCGGCCCGGCCGACAAGGCGGGCGTCCAGCCGGGCGACATCATCCTGAAGTTCAACGGCCGCGCGGTCGATACGGCATCCGACCTGCCGCGCATGGTCGGCGACACGAAGCCGGGCACGAAGGCGACCGTCACCGTATGGCGCAAGGGTCAGGCGCGCGACCTGCCGATCACGATCGCGGAGACGCCGTCCGATACGACCGCGAAGGCCGATCCGCGCAAGAACGCGCCGCAGAAGCCGCGCCAGAGCAATGCGCTCGGCCTGACGGTCAGCGACCTGTCGGCCGATCAGCTGAAGGCGTTGAAGCTGAAGAACGGCGTGCAGGTGGACGGCGTCGACGGTCCGGCCGCGCGCGCCGGCCTGCAGCGCGGCGACATCGTGCTGCGCGTCGGCGACACCGACATCACTAGCGCGAAGCAGTTCGCCGAAGTGACGTCGCAGCTCGACGCGCAGAAGGCCGTCGCGGTGCTCGTGCGACGCGGCGACAACACGCAGTTCGTGCCGGTGCGGCCGCGCCAGAAGTAACGCGCGATGTTCACGCTCTACGGCCGCGGCTGGTGCCATCTCTGCGACGACATGCGCGACGCGCTGGCACCGGTCGCCGCCGAATTCGGCGTGGCGGTCGACTATGTCGACATCGATGCCGATCCGGCGCTCGTCGCGCGCTACGACGAGGACGTGCCGGTGCTGCTGCTGGACGGCACCGAGGTATGCCGGCACCGCTTCGACGACGCGAAGGTGCGCAACGCGCTCGCGGCGCGACGCTGAGGGCGTCGTTCGGCGCATGCGGGCGGTCCGCGCGGCGCCGAGGCCGGCGGGCGAGCCCAACCGGCAAGCCCAACCGGCGGCCCCTACCGGCAAGCCCAAATTACCGCCCGGCGAAGGCCTTTTCGGCTAAAATAGGCCGTTTTTTCACCGACTTACAAGGCGTGCTCCGCGGTCGTCGAGCGCGCCTTTTTCGCTTGATCGGCACTGAATGGATCATATTCGCAATTTCTCGATCATCGCGCACATCGACCATGGCAAGTCGACGCTCGCGGATCGCATCATCCAGGTCTGCGGCGGTCTCGCCGACCGTGAAATGGAAGCGCAGGTGCTCGACTCGATGGACATCGAGCGCGAGCGCGGCATCACGATCAAGGCGCAGACGGCTGCATTGTCGTATCGCGCGCGCGACGGCAAGGTCTACAACCTGAACCTGATCGATACGCCGGGGCACGTCGATTTCTCGTACGAGGTCAGCCGTTCGCTGTCCGCGTGCGAGGGCGCGCTGCTCGTCGTCGATGCAAGCCAGGGCGTCGAAGCGCAGACGGTCGCGAACTGCTACACGGCGATCGAGCTCGGCGTCGAGGTCGTGCCGGTGCTGAACAAGATCGACTTGCCGGCCGCGAACCCCGAGAACGCGATCGCCGAGATCGAGGACGTGATCGGCATCGACGCGTCCGACGCCACGCGCTGCAGCGCGAAGACGGGGCTCGGCGTCGAGGACGTGCTCGAGGCGCTGATCGCGAAGGTGCCGCCGCCGAAGGGCGATCCGGCCGCGCCGCTGCAGGCGCTGATCATCGATTCGTGGTTCGACAACTACGTCGGCGTCGTGATGCTCGTGCGCATCGTGAACGGCACGCTGCGTCCGAAGGACAAGATCAAGCTGATGGCGACCGGCGCGCAGTACCCGGTCGAGCACATCGGCGTGTTCACGCCGAAGTCGCGCAATCTGGAATCGCTGTCGGCGGGGCAGGTGGGCTTCATCATCGCCGGCATCAAGGAACTGACGGCCGCGAAGGTCGGCGATACGGTCACGCATGCGACGAAGGCCGCTGCCGAGCCGCTGCCGGGCTTCAAGGAAGTGAAGCCGCAGGTGTTCGCGGGCCTCTATCCGGTCGAGGCGAACCAGTACGACGCGCTGCGCGAATCGCTCGAGAAGCTGAAGCTCAACGACGCATCGCTGCAGTACGAGCCGGAAGTGTCGCAGGCGCTCGGCTTCGGTTTCCGCTGCGGCTTCCTCGGGCTGCTGCACATGGAAATCGTGCAGGAGCGGCTCGAGCGCGAATTCGACATGGACCTCATCACGACCGCACCGACGGTCGTCTACGAGGTCGTGCAGAGCGACGGCTCGACGATCATGGTCGAGAACCCGGCGAAGATGCCGGAGCCCGCGCGCATCGCCGAGATCCGCGAGCCGATCGTCACCGTGAACCTGTACATGCCGCAGGACTACGTCGGGTCCGTGATCACGCTGTGCGAACAGAAGCGCGGCTCGCAGATCAACATGCAGTATCACGGCCGCCAGGTGCAGCTGACGTACGAAATCCCGATGGCCGAGATCGTGCTCGATTTCTTCGATCGCCTGAAGTCGGTGTCGCGCGGCTATGCGTCGATGGACTACGAGTTCAAGGAATACCGCTCGTCGGACGTCGTCAAGGTCGACATGCTGATCAACGGCGACAAGGTCGACGCGCTGTCGATCATCGTCCACCGTTCGCAGTCGCAGTACCGCGGCCGCGAAGTCGCCGCGAAGATGCGCGAAATCATCCCGCGGCAGATGTACGACGTGGCGATCCAGGCTGCGATCGGCGCGCACATCATCGCGCGCGAGAACATCAAGGCGTTGCGCAAGAACGTGCTCGCGAAGTGCTACGGCGGCGACATCACGCGTAAGAAGAAACTGCTCGAGAAGCAGAAAGAAGGCAAGAAACGAATGAAGCAGGTGGGTTCGGTCGAGATCCCGCAGGAGGCGTTCCTCGCGATCTTGCGCGTCGAAGACAAATAACAGGACTGATCCTTTTATGAATTTTGCGCTGATTCTTTTTGTGCTCGTCATCGTGACGGGCGTAGCGTGGGTGCTCGACAAACTGGTGTTCCTGCCGCGGCGCCGCAAGGCGGCCGAGGCGGCGGTCGAAGAGTTCGATCGGCAGCAGTCGCGGATCGACAAGCGTTTCGCAGACGAAAACGCGGTGCAGACGCGCTCGAAGCTGCGCGACGAGAAGCTGCGCCAGCCGTGGTGGCTCGAATACACGGCGAGCTTTTTCCCGGTGATTCTCGCGGTGTTCGTCGTGCGTTCGTTCATCGTCGAGCCGTTCAAGATTCCGTCGGGCTCGATGGTGCCGACGCTGCTCGTCGGCGACTTCATCCTCGTGAACAAGTTCGAGTACGGGCTGCGCATGCCGATCACGAACACGAAGATCACGCAGGGTAGCCCGCTCGCGCGCGGCGACGTCGTCGTGTTCCGCTACCCGAAGGACGAATCGGTCGACTACATCAAGCGCGTGATCGGTCTGCCGGGCGATACGGTCGCGTATCAGGACAAGCAGCTGACGATCAACGGCCAGCCGGTGCCCGAAACGCCGCTGCCCGATTACTTCGACGACGAGCGGCAGAATTACGCGAAGCAGTTCGAGGAGACGATCGGCAACAAGAAGAACGCGATCCTGAACAACCCGGCCGTGCCGCCGTTCGTGATGGGCGCATATGACTATCCGTATCGCGACAACTGCACGTACAACAGCCGCGGCGTGATCTGCAAGGTGCCGCCGGGCCACTACTTCATGATGGGCGACAACCGCGACAACAGCGCGGACAGCCGCTACTGGGGCTTCGTGCCCGACAAGAACATCGTCGGCCGCGCGTTCTTCATCTGGATGAACTTCAGCGACCTGAAGCGCATCGGTTCCTTTAACTGATCGCGCTCGGCTCGCATGCAATACGCGGCGCACGGGCCGCGCCGCGTATTGCCGAACTACTTTAAAAACCGGCGGTAACACCGCTTCGTCACGCCTTTTCGCGTCCGGCCGCGCCGTTTCGGCCCGAACGGCGCCCGCGTTATACTCCTGCACATGCCCCTATCCCAGTTGGAAAGCCGGCTGCGCTACGAATTTCGCAATGCGGAATTGTTGCGCCAGGCTTTGACCCATCGCAGTCACAGTGCCACGCACAACGAGCGGCTCGAGTTTCTCGGCGATTCCGTTCTGAATTGCGCGGTGGCCGCCCTTTTGTTCCAGCGTTTCGGCAAGCTCGACGAAGGGGATCTGTCGCGCGTGCGCGCGAATCTCGTCAAGCAGCAGTCGCTGTACGAAATCGCTCAGGCCCTCAATATCTCGGAAGGCTTGCGGCTCGGCGAAGGCGAGCTGCGCAGCGGCGGCTTCCGCCGCCCGTCGATCCTCGCGGACGCATTCGAAGCCATCATCGGGGCGGTGTTCCTCGATGGCGGCTTCGAAGCCGCCCAAGGGGTCATCAAGCGCCTTTACGTGCCGATCCTCGACCACATCGATCCGCGCACGCTGGGCAAGGACGCCAAGACGCTGCTGCAGGAATACCTGCAGGGCCACAAGATCGCGCTGCCGACGTACACCGTCGTCGCGACGCATGGTGCGGCGCACAATCAGCAGTTCGAAGTGGAATGTACGGTGCCGAAGCTCGACGTGAAGGTGTCGGGTTCCGGCGCGAGCCGGCGCGCGGCCGAGCAGGCCGCCGCGAAGAAGGCGCTCGACGAGGTAATGGCGGCCGCGCCGATGTTGGCGGCGAAGCCGAAGCGCTCCAAGAGCGCGCGCGCGGCCAAGCAGGCGGAACCCGAGATCGTGCCGGGCGTGAAGGGCGTGCAGGAAGCGCTCGATCTGCGTTCGCCGGAGCGCAAGGAGCGCGCGGCTGCACGCGACGCGAAGGCTGCAGCGGCAGCGGGCGCGGAGCCGGCCGAACGGCCGGCCGTCGCTCCCGTTGCCGCGATTCGCGCGGCGCATGTCGAAACCGCGGCCGACAAGGGTGAGCGCGCCGCGAAAGCCGCGGCGGACAAGCCGGCGGCCGAAAAAGCGCCCGATCGCGCCGACGCCGCGCCGCGTGCGGCCGACAAGCCGGCCGGCGCCGCATCGGACGCCTCGACAGCTTCCGGCGACACGGC
>NZ_KV786486.1:0-16233 GCF_001806955.1 Burkholderia sp. HMSC10F09 | reverse complement strand
GTGCGGCAGGCGCAGCGGACGGTGCCGCGCCGGTTGCATTGCCCGTTGCGTTGCCGGCCGCGTCGGTCGCCTGCGCGGCCGGTACGCCGAGCGCAGCCGCGCCGACGCTCAGCGACGCGACGAGACGCGCGAGAGCGCGCAGCCGATCATTGCGCACGGCTGGCCTCGCCGTTGCGTGCGGTGCCGTTCCACGGCGCGATCCAGAACAGCAGCAGCATGCCGGGGATGCCGAGCGCGGTGCAGACGAGGAAGTAGTCGAACCAGCCGATCTTTGCGACGATGAAGCCGCTCGCGGCCGACGCGAGCGTGCGCGGCACCGATGCGAGACTCGTGAACAGCGCAAACTGCGTCGCCGTGTAGCGCGGATCGGTCGTGCTCGCGATATACGCGACGAACGCGGCCATCGTCAGGCCCGTCGCGAACGTCTCCGCGCCGTAGACGATCGCGAGTGCGACCGTCATCGGGCTGAAATGCGGCGTGACCGCGACACCGAACACCGACAGCCCCGACGCGATCGCATGGCTGGCCGCGACCGTGAAGTCGTAGAGCACCGCGAGCACCGGCGAGCCGGGGCCGAGCTGTGCGAGCCACGCGAAGCCGAGCGTCGAGACCATCTGCAGCACGCCGAAGATCCACAGCCCGCGGCCGATCCCGATCTTCACGAGCCATACGCCGCCGATGATGCCGCCGGCCACGCTCGCGACGAGTGCGGTCGTTTTCGCGACGATCCCGATTTCGGTCCGCGTGAAGCCGACGTCGAGGAAGAACGACGTCGACAGCGTGGTGGCCATCGTATCGCCGACCTTGAACAGGAAGATGAATGCGATCACGAGCAGCGCGCCGGCCCAGCCGTCGCGCTGGATGAATTCGCGAAACGGCAGCACGATCGCGTCGCGCAGGCTGCGCGGCGGCGAGCCGGCCACGTCGGGCTCGCGCACGACGAGCGTCATCAGGATGCCGGGCAGCATGAACGCGCCGGTGACCGCGAACACGACGTCCCACGGCAGGTGATCGGAGAGGATCAGCGACAGCGAGCCGGGGATCAGCGCGGCGATCTTGTATGCGTTCACATGCACCGCATTGCCGAGCCCCTGTTCGGTGTCGCGCAGCAGTTCGCGCCGATAGGCGTCGATCACGATGTCGGAGCTCGCGCCGAAGAACGCGACGAGCGTGGTCAGCGCGGCGACCGTCCAGATCGAGTCGCGCGGCGACACGAAGCCGAGCGCCGCGATCGCACCGGCGACGAGCACCTGCGTGAGCAGCATCCAGCCGCGCCGGCGGCCCGGCCGCCAGCCGGGCAGGCGCGGGATGTAGCGGTCCATCAGCGGCGCCCACAGGAACTTCCACGTATAAGGGAACTGGATCAGCGCGAACAGGCCGATTTCCTTCAGGTTCACGCCTTCGGAGCGCAGCCATGCCTGCACGAGATAGACGAGCGTGAAGAGCGGCAGGCCCGACGTGAAGCCGAGAAACACGCAGATCAGCATGTGCGTGTTCAGGTAGGCGCGCCAGCCGGGATGTTCCTCGTGAGCGGTGAGTGCGGGCGCCTCGTGTGGCGTTTTCGACATGGATGACAGAAACCGGATAGCGTTGGCGGATTGCGGCGGCAGGGCAGGCAGCCGCGCGCGGCGCGAAGCCGGGCCCGCGCGTGCGGGCGAACCGGCGCGGCCGGAACTGCCGGCCGGGCGTCCCGTCAACGGCTTCCCGGCTCAGCTGCGCTTGACGCGGTAGACAGCAAGACTACCACGCCAGTTCGCTCCCCATCGAATCGGCTGACCTTCGTGCAGCACGACGCGGTCGAGGATCGTGATGCCGACTTCCGGGGCGAGCGCCTCGAAATCCTTGATCGTCAGCACGCGCACGTTCGGCGTGTTGTGCCACTGGTACGGCAGCGATTTCGACACCGGCATCCGGCCGCGCAGCACCGACAGCCGGTGCGCCCAGTAGCCGAAGTTCGGGAACGACACGATGCATTCGCGGCCGACGCGCGCCGTTTCGCGCAGGATCGCGGCCGTCTGGTGGATCGTCTGCAGCGTCTGCGAGAGGATCGCGAAATCGAAGCTGTGATCCTCGAATAGGCGCAGCCCGTCCTCGAGGTTCTGCTGGATCACGTTGATCCCGTTCTTCGCGCTCGCGAGCACGCCCGCGTCGTTCAGCTCGATCCCGTAGCCCGTCACGTCGAGTTCTTCCATCAGCAGCGACAGCAGCGAGCCGTCGCCGCAGCCGAGGTCGAGCACCGTCGAGCGCGGTTCGACCCAGCGCGCGATCGCGCGGAAGTCCGCGCGCGCGGACAGGGAGTTCAGCGCCTGCTGGTTCATGCACCCACCTCGTTGGCGATTCGTTCGTAATACGCGCGGATCAGGTTGTGATAGCGCGCGTCGTCGAGCAGGAACGCGTCGTGGCCGTGCGGCGCATCGATCTCCGCGTAGCTGACCGTTCGCTTGTTGTCGAGCAGCGCCTTCACGATTTCGCGCGAGCGTGCGGGCGCGAAGCGCCAGTCGGTCGAGAAGCTCGCGATCAGGTATTTCGCCTGCGTGTGCGCGAGCGCGGCCGTCAGATTGCCGTCGAACGCCTTCGCCGGATCGAAGTAGTCGAGCGCGCGCGTGATCAGCAGATAGGTGTTCGCGTCGAAGTAGTCGGCGAACTTGTCGCCCTGATAGCGCAGGTACGACTCGACCTCGAACTCGACGTCGAAGCTGAAGTTGTACGCGTCGAGCGCGCCGTCCGCGCGGCGCAGTGCGCGACCGAATTTCTCGGCCATGTCGTCGTCGGACAGATAGGTGATGTGGCCGATCATCCGCGCGACGCGCAGCCCGCGCTTCGGCTTCACGCCGTGCGCGTAGTAGTCGCCGCCGTGGAAATCCGGATCGGACAGGATCGCCGAACGCGCGACCTCGTTGAACGCGATGTTCTGCGCGGACAGCTTCGGCGTCGACGCGATGTCGATGCAGTGCGCGACGCGCTCCGGATACATCAGGCTCCACGCGAGCGCCTGCATGCCGCCGAGGCTGCCGCCCATCACCGCGGCGAAGCGTTCGATGCCGAACGCGTCGGCGACGCGCGCCTGCGCGTGTACCCAGTCTTCGACGGTGACGACCGGAAAGCGCGCGCCGTACGGCTTGCCGGTCGACGGGTCGATGCTCATCGGGCCGGTCGAGCCGAAGCACGAGCCGAGGTTGTTCACGCCGATCACGAAGAAGCGGTTGGTGTCGAGCGGCTTGCCGGGGCCGACCATGTTGTCCCACCAGCCGGTGCTGCGCGGATCGTCCGCGTAGACGCCGGCGACGTGATGCGACGCGTTGAGTGCGTGGCAGACGAGCACCGCGTTCGAGCGCGCGGCGTTGAGCTCGCCGTAAGTCTCGACGACGAGCTGATAGTTGCCGATCACGCTGCCGCTTTGCAAGCGCAGCGGTTCGGCGAAGTGCATGGTCTGTGGAGCGACGATGCCGATCGATTCCATTCGTTCCGCCTTATGACTGGGCGGCTAAACGGTGTCGGCGATGCGCGGAGTCGAAGATGCGCGGCTGACGACCTCTTTAGCCGCATTTGTAGTGAACCGCCGGGGAACGACGCATCGATGCATCGACGCCCCGGCCGGTTCGCGCGCCCGCAATCGAGTCAGCAAATCGGCGCGCTTCCGACATGCCGCCCAGGTGGCGGCAGTCGGCAGAGTATAGCGGAAATTGTCGGGGCGGGAAGCGCCGCCGCCGCGGCATCGACGGCCGCGATGGCGGCGGGCCGCCCAAGTGTCATCGCCAGCGATACTTCGCGGCGAGCTGCCCCTTCACCGTCGCGTAGTTCGAGAAGTTCGAGTCGACGCCGACGCTCGCCGACACGGACAGGTTGCGCGTGAGCTGGCCGGTCGCGCCGAGCTTGAACTCCGCGCGATCGCGCGGCATGCGCAGCTCGAACGGGTTGCCGTCGACGCTCAGCCGGTGCGATCCCGGCCCGTGCCACCAGTTGGCCTCGATGAACGGGCGCAGCGCCTGCGACGCCGAGATCGGCGTGACGCCATGCACGCGCACGCCGATGCGTGCGAGCACGTCGTTCGAACGCTGCACGCCGATGTAGCCGCCCGGCGAATCGTGGCCCTTCGCCTGGTAGTTCGCATAGACGATCTGGGCGGCCGGTTCGACGAAAAAGCGCGAACGGCCGTCGTCGTACACGCCGAACGCATAGCCGCCTTCGACCGATGCGGTGATCGTGCGCGACCGGTAGCTGTCGCCCGGCAGGCTGCCGCCGATGCGATTGCTGTATGCGCCGAACATCAGCCACGTATCGACATGAGGCCCGGTCAGGATGTCGCGGTTGCCGTACCAGGTCGCGTACAGGCCGGCGTTGTAGCCGTCGATGCTGCCGCGCGCCGTGGCGGGCATATAACGTTGCGCGACCGGATTCCACAACGTGCGCGTCGACCAGCTCGTCGCGCTCGCGTACAGCCCCATCGCGCCGATTCTGAAGCTGCCGCCGCGGCCGTCTTCGAGCCGGAACATGTCCGCCCCGAGGTGAAGCAGACGACCGTTGCCGCTGACGCTGCGGCCGCCGCTGCCGTTGCCGCCGCCGAGCGACGTGGACTGCCCTTGGGCGCGCAGCCATACGGCGCCGTCGCGCGCGTTCTCGTCGGTCTCGGCGCGCAGCGTCTGATCGCTGCGCTCGTGCAGCGTATGGATCGGCATCAGGATCGCGGCGTCCGCGTTCGCGAGATAGGCGTCGGGTTCCGGCGCGATCGCGCGCACGGGCGGCGGCGGCACGACTTCGGGCTTCGGCGGCACGGTTTCCGGTTCGACCGGCTGCGGCGGTGCAGGCGGCGTGGGCGGCTCAGGCGGCGCCGGCTTGGCCGCGGACACGAGGTACCAATCGTCCGCGTGGCCGGACGCGCCGCCGCGCGTCAGCATGTAGTCGTAACCGCCTGCCGAGATCGTGCCGAAATCCTTGCGATAGCCGTCGGACGCGGCGTCGAGCGCGAATGCGGCCGCCTCCGTGGTGCCGCCGTTGCGGGTTTCGACGAGCGGGATGCCGACCGTCGTCGCCGCGCCGTCGCCGCTCGTGCGCTTCAGGACGAGCGCGGTGTTGCCCGACGCGTGTCCGCCGTCGATCACGAGCTTGTCGCTCGGCGCGAGATCGTCGCCGTATACGGTATTGAGCACGACCCTGCCGTCCTGCGCCGCATAGTCGCCGTGGATCACCAGCGTCTTGTGTGCGCCGCCGGACGGCGCGGCGAACGCAATCGTGGACCGATCGAGCTTGACGCCTTGCACGGCGGAATCGCCGGTGACGGTCCACTGGCTGCCGTCCCGCATCGACACCGCGCCGACGGCCTGCGTCGCGCCTTCCCACGCCGCGCCGCGCGATAGCGCGACGTTCGTGACTACGGGCGTCGGGGTGCCGTCCTCGGCCGGCACGTTGACGATATTGCCGCGCGCGGTCGCGTTGTCGAGCAGGAGATGCACCGGCTCGCCGGCCTTGGCCGCGACGGCGAGCAGCGTGCCGTTGCCGCCCTCGATGTGTGCGCCGCCGGAGGCGCGCACGAGGCCGGCGGTCGCTTCGATCGCGCTGCCTTGCGCGCTGACGATCGAGCCGCCTTCGACGTGCAGTTCGCCGTTGAACAGGCCGGCGCCGGCCGCGTGCTCGCCTTCGGTGCGCACCGCCGTGTTCACGAGGTCGACCAGGCCGCCGTAGCTTGCCTGCACGCCGCGCGCGCGGGCACCGTGGGTGGTGATGGTGCTGTCGACCACGCTGGCGACGGAGTCGTCGCGCACCGACAGCACGCCGATCGCCCTGTCGCCGTGCGTGTCGATGCTGCTGCGGGCCACCGACACCTCCGCGCCGTCCCGCGCGATCGCGCCGGCTGCGCCGAGGCCGTGCGTGGTGACGCGCGAGTCGGCGACGTCGAGCTGCGCGCTGAGCGCGCCGAGCACCAGCTCGCGCGACGCATAGAGGCCGTGCGAGCTTTCGCCGGTCGTGATCACGTCGGTGCGCGCCATCGTCAGCGCGCCTTCGCGCAGGTTCACGCCCGGAGCGAGGAACCCGTTGGTGCGCAGCGTCGAGTCGGTAACCGAGATCGTGTTCTCGCCGATCTGGTTGATCGCCGACGACTCCGTGCCCTCCGCGGTGACGTCGACCCGTTCGAGCGTCGCATGGTTGCCGTCCGAATCGGACGACAGGCCGTGCGCGTACGCGCCGACGGTGCGGATCCGCGTGTCGGCGACCGAAACCGATGCGCCCGGGCCCGGGCCGAGATAGATGCCGTATGCCTCCTGGCCGAGCGTGTCGATCGAGCCGCCGGTCATGTCGAGCCGGTTGCCGGTGCCGTACATGCGCACGCCCGCGCCGTGGGCGTCGAGCGTATTGATGGTCGTGTTGTCGAGCCGCGCGCTGGCACCGTCGGGCAAGCCGCCGCCGTTGAACAGGTACAGACCGTAGGCCGAATTTCCGGTCGTGTGCACCTGGCTGTCGCCCAGTTCGATGCGCGAGCCGGGGCCCTCCACGGACAGGCCCATCGCGCCGTTGCCCTTCGAAAACACGCGCACGGGGCCCGCCGATGTCATCGAGCCGCCGTCGCTGACGTTCAGCACCGAATCGTAGTTGACGGTCGCGTAATCGCCGGCCGCGATCTCGACGTGCTCGCCGATCGCGTACTGCGGGTTGTTGACGACCTGCGCGACCGCGGGCAACGGCGCGAGGATCGCGGCGATCAGCGCGGAGCAGACCGATCTCGGTACGGGCGGCCGGCCCGGCATGCCGGCAGCCGCGCACAAGCCGACGCCGGCCCGACGCGTCGCGGCATGCGCGTTCGCGCGAAGGGGGAGGGATGCAGTCATGAGTCTCGAGAAAGGTGAGTGAAAGATAAAATTAAATCAATCGAGCTAAATCCCGGCAATAGGACGTGTCTGGAATTGGGGCGGCGATGGAGTGGAGGCGATGACGTGGACGCGATGAAAGCCAGGCAATGAACGAGGAGCGCGTCGCGACGAGCGGTGCCGGCGTGCCGCACGCGGATCGTGCAGCCCTGCAGCAGGCGCGAGGTTGCGCTTCGGCTTTGACGCCGCGGTATCGTCAGGTCATGCCGCGGTACGCGCGACATCGCGGCTCGTGAGGTGGGCGTCGCAGTCGGATCCGGCGGCGCGCAGTGCAAGGCGGCCGGCGAGCGTCGATCGAAGCCGCGCGGTGCGGGCGGCCGCTCGATGCGGCTGTTGGCCGGTGCGTGCCGGCAAGGCCGGAGGTAACCGACTTTGCCGTCGCGTGCCGGAAGATGCATCGCGATCCCGGGCCCGTGTTCGCTCCGGGCCCAGGATCGTCGTACGGCGCGTTACTGATAGGCGATCGAGTACATCACCGACGTCTTCACCGAGCCGGCCGTGGCCGGCCCGCCCACTGCGACGTATTGCGCGAAATACGCGAGCGTCGCCGCGCCGTTCTGGAGCGCGACCGGCTTCGAGTTTTCGTTGGCCGAGCCGAGTTTGATGATGCTCGTGTCCGCGTTCAGAACGTTCACCTCGATGGGCGTTGCGGTGCCTTCCGCGTTGATCAGGTTGCCGCTCGCCGTGTTGATGGTGTCGCCCGGTTCGAAGTGCGTATAGACGTTCCCGGTCGCCGGCGAGCAGTTCGTCAGGCTGATCGTGAACGGCGTGCGGCCTGCGCTTTTGCCGCCCTGATCCAGCGCCGTGATCGAGACCGGCGGCAGTGCGACGGTGAAGTTCGGGTTGCCGCTGTTGTTGCCGCTGATCTTGCAGGTCTGGGCCTTGATGGTGCCCGTGAACGTGATCTCGCCGTTGGCTGCATGCGAAACCGACGGTGCGAGCGACGCGAATGCCGCCACGGCGACGAGCGAGCGAAGAGTTGCTTTCATGAGTTCTCCATATGGACATCGGTAAATCAATGAAGCGAAGCGGCCGGCGCCGTGTTGCAGGGCATGGTCGAACCGGTTTCCGGCCATTCGCGTCATCGGGGGAATCCGGCTGCCTGCATTGCGCAGGCGTCCGGAAACGGTTGTCGTCCGGCATCGTTCGACAGGGAGCGCAAACGCTGCCGGGCGAGCATCGGGTCAGGCCGCGCGCTGCACGGCCTTCGATGGTCGGTGCTCACTGGTAGCTCAGCGTGAACGACGCCACGCCTTTGACCGATCCGGCCGTCACCGCGCCGGTGGCGATGTACTGGGCGGTCAACGGAATGCCGGTCGTGCTGCCCGACGCGCCGAGATGCCACTGATTGAGGTTGCCGGGGCTCGAGCTGTCGGGCCCGAAGCTGACCGGTACGCCGCCCGGTCTCAGCAGCCGCAACTGGACGCCCGAAGCGGTCGAGCCGGGCGCGAGCGTCAAGCGATCGGTCGTGTTGCCGGGCTGAGTCAGGTCGGTCAGCGTCACGTAGACGTTCGTGCCGGGCGAGCAGGACAGGCCGACGTTGAATGGCTTGTCGCCCGCGGTCGATCCGGGCGTCGGTAGCCGTGACGTATAGATGCGGTCCAGTTGCACGGACGTGTCGGGCAGCGTGGCGCGGCAGCTCTGCGGCAGCGAGGTGAGCGTTATCGGGCCGTTATGCCAAAAGATGTTTACCCCGCGGGCGTTGAGTGTCGCGTTGTTGATGATCCTGAATACGCCGAACGTATCATTGATACCTCGCTGCGCCAGGTAGGGAGACGGGTTGTAGATCAGGTCGTTCAGCTTCACGAGTTCGAGCTTGAATTGCGCCGTGCCGGAGATCGGGGCCGTGCCGGTCCGGGGCGGCATCCATTGCACGAGTCCGTGGCTGATATCGTTCTTCATTTGCTGCCCGGTGTTCAGGTTGGTGACCCGGATCGCGAGGCCGTAGTCGGCGAAGCGGTACAGGTCGCCGGGCACGCTCGTCGAAGACTTGAAAACCGTGCTATAGACGAAGCTCCAGCCGGAAGGGCTGGTTGTCGGCGGACAACTGTAGCCGATCGTCATGATGGTCGAGGCGAGTACCGTGCCGTCCGGCGCGCCGGCCGGCACGCCGATCCACTGCGGGAAGCCGAAGCGGACCGAGTGGTCGTTCACCGCCGGTACGTACGAGCAATATTGCGCATGGGCGGGCGCGGCCCACGCGATGGCGACCAATATTGCGGACAGCCAACGGACGATGTGTCTGCGTTGCACCGATCGAATCATTGCGAGATTTCCTTCATGGCGGAGGGGTTCCGGGATGCCGACACGTGCGTGTCGGCATGCTGCGTCGGCACGGCTGCTTCGCTGGCGTCGCTCACGGCCGGCCGCGAGGACAGCGGAATCGCGTACGACGGCGCGTCGGCCAGTGCGCCGCTGCCGCAGGTCGCATCGACGCGCGCATAGTCCGCGTCCTTGTGCGGCGCCGTCGGAAGCCGGTACGAAAACGAGCAGGCGTCTTGCGGGCCGTTGCCCCACTTCGCGGTCAGCACGCCGCTGTCCGGGATGCCGCGCACGAACAGGTGGCTGCTCTGCGCGATCACGCCGACGCTGGCGCCGCTGCTGTCGAACACGTGGGTGCCGAACGGCAGCGGCTTGCCGTCCGGCAGGCGCGGCGTGATCAGCGCCGAGCGGCCGGTCGTGGTGGCGAAGCGCACGGCCACGAGCGCATTGGCGCGCGGCGCGATCTGCTGGCTCGTCGATTGCAGCTCGACGTCGAGCGGAATGCCCTTCGGATCGATGCTGATCGTGTTCAGCGTGTAGGGCGTCAGCGACGGCACGATCGCATAGCCGCGGCCGTCGATGCGGGTGCCCGTGCCGCTCGTGACGCGCGCGCCTTTCGCGTCGCGCGCTTCGACGAGCGCAGCCGTTTCGCCGAGGTCGTTGGCGAGCGTGATGCCGCCGGCATGCGCGACGACTGCGCCGGACAGGCCGGCAGAGAACTGCGATTGCCCGGTGCCGCCCGATGCGCCCGCCGATACGCTCGCATACGGTGCGCGATATTGCGCGGTACCGCCGCCGTTCAGCGTGCCCGGCGTGCGGCTGCCCGTGACGCCGTACGAGAATTCGCCGCTCTCGCCGGCGGAGCCGGTCAGCCCGACCAGTTGCGACGTGCCGCCGCGCGTGTCGCGCGACAGCGAAGCCGACAGCGTCGGCGCATACGCGCGCTTGCCCAGCGGGATCGTCACATTGGCGTAGAGCAGGTTGCTGAACGCCTGCGAAAAGCCGTCGCGCTGGCGCGAGAACGACAGGTTGTAGCCGACGTTCTGGCCGGCCAGCTTCAACGTGTTGCTGTAGCCGAACTGGAGGCTCGTCGTCGAACCCGGCTGATTCCAGTAGTTCTGCATCGACCCGATCGCATACGCGCTGCCCCAGCGCGTGCCGAAGCTCTGGCTGACGGTCAGCTGCAACTGGCTGCGTTCGCGTGCGACGTCGTCGGGGTTGCGGCCGGCCGCCGCCGCGCTGCGCGCATAAAACGCGTTGCGCGCCGTCCAGAAGCCGCGCGACGAGTAGCGATAGGCGGCGATCGCGAGATTGGTGTCGGTCGCCGGCAGCCGCTTGCTGTAGGTGACGCGGGCGCTCTGGCCGGTCGTCGCGGCGGCGCCCGGAATGTCGGCTTTCGCCTGCGTGAAGTCGACCGCGAACGCACCCCAGTGCGTATTGAACGCGCTGCCGACGAGCCCCGCGACATAGCCGCGCGCCGCGATCATGCCCGCGTAGCCGGTGAACAGGTTGCTGAAGCCGTGCTGGATCGTCGCCTGAGAGAAGTTCGGGTGCGCATCGACCAGCGGCTCGCGGAACTGGCCGAGCGCGACGCTGAAGCGCGTATTTCCTTCGCGCAGCGACTGCGATACGGACGCATACGGCACCGTGAAGCTGTGTGTGCTGCCGTTCGCCTCGGTGACCGTCACCAGCAGGTTGCCGCCATAGCCGGTCGGATAGAGATCGTTGATCTCGAACGCGCCGGGCGGCACGTTGGTTTCGTACAGCGTGTTGCCGTTCTGCGAAATCTTCACGTGCGCGTTGCTGTTCGCGACGCCGCGAATCAGCGGCGCATAGCCGCGCAGCGAGTCGGGCAGCATGCGGTCGTCGGTGGCGATCGTAACGCCGCGCAGCCCGACGCTGTCGAAGATCGAGCCGTCAGTGAACACCTCGCCGAACGTGACCTGGCTGCGCAGCGCCGGCAGGTCGCGCTGAACGTAGGTCGACACCGGGCTGTAGCGGCCGGCATTGCCCGAACTCCACATATACGAGCCGTTGTGCCGCAGATGCCAGCCGGCGACGTTGATGCCGCCGTTCAGGCCGAGGTAGGCCTGCGTGTTCGAGCGTCCGAAAGACGACGAGCGGTAGGTGTTGAAGTTGTACTTCAGCGTGGCCGACGGAATGCCGGCGTCCCACAGTTCGGGACTCACGTAGCCGCGCGGCCGACGTTGCAACGCAGCCTGCGGAATGGTCAGATCGAGGCGGAATTCTGCTTGATCGAAACGGTACGACGCGCCGTCGGCGAGCAGCGCGAAGCGTCCGCACTCGCCGGCCTGGATCTTCGCGAGCTCGGCGCGGCCGGCCTCAGTCAGCGCGGCATCGTCGAGCGCGATGCGGGTCGCGAGCGACGTGTCGACGCACAGCGAGGCGTCGTCGCCGCCCGGCGCACCGACGAATCGGACCGCCGAGCGGCCGATCCAGGTGCCGTTCAGCACGATATCGGCCGTGTATTGGCCGGGCGCGACCGGATTGCCGCGCGCGAATCGCGACACGTCGATGCGCTGGCCCTGGCCCTTCAGCAGCAGCGCGTCGCTAAAACGGACTTCGGGCGGCTGCCGTGCTTCCGAAGCAGCGGCCCAGCCGGCATGCGTGGCGGCGACGCCGCCAAGCGCCGCCAGTACGCACGCATGACTCGGCTTGAGCGCGAACTGCAATCGCTCGCGCGACTTGATTGACTTGCGCATCCGGTAAAGGATCCTGTTGGATGAAGAAACTTCCTGGGTGCCGGCGTGGACGCCCGCGCGACGGGCGCCGGTTATCTGGCGGGTTGAGGCACGGCCTTGCCGGCAACGCCGGTGCCGTAGTCGTCGAGATACGTGTAGTCGACTTCCACCGGGCCGCCGGGCAGGGCCGTGAGCCCGTCGATGCCGAACGTGGCGGTCGCGCCGGGGTCGACCATTCCGCCGAGCAGATTCGTTCGGACCGTATTGCCCGTCTTGAGCGCGACGCGGCTGAACGTGACGTGGTAAGGCGTCGGGTTGTGCGCTTCGAGGCCGTAGCGGCCGCCGTCGATGCGTGCGAGCTTCCACGTGACCTTCGACGGAGCGTCGGCGGCGCTGCTTTCCAGCGCGGCCGGCCGGAAGAACAGCTTGATGCGCGAACGGAACGCCAGTTGCAGCGCGTTGGGCTGCGCTTCGGCGTTGTCGGCTTCGGGTGGGACTTCGAGCACGTTGAGCCAGAACAGCGATTCCCTGTGTTGCGGGAGTGCGTCTTTCGTGTAGAGCACGCGCAGGCTCTGGCCCTGGCCGGGATCGATGCGGAACAGCGGCGGCGTGAGGATGAACGGCGCGTTCGTTTCGTCGGGCAGCGCGTTGGCATTGCCCGCATCGATCCACGCCTGAACCAGCGCCGGCTTTTCCCCTTCGTTGGTGAGCCTCACCGTCACTTCGCGGTCCTTTTCCGGATAGACGACGCGTGTGCCGCCAATCACGACGCTCGCCTGAGCGCTTCCGGCGACGAGCGAGACGAGCGTAGCGACGGCGAGCGTCCACGCTTTCCATTTTCCGGCGTATCGATTCATATTGATCTGGAGTGGCGGAGTAATCGAATGCGGCAATTCGGCGATCGGGTTATTCAAAAAAAGAAAAAACCGATCGCCGAGATTTACCGACCTTTATTGATAAACGAGCGAATAGAGAACCGAGGTGTTGACGGAGCCGGAGCCTGCGGCGCCGCCCGTCGCGACGTATTGCGCGATGTACTCGAGCTTCGCCGAGCCCGACGCGATCGCGACCTTCGCGGTGTTTTGCGACGGATGGCCGACGCCGAGCTTGATGACGCTGCGGTCCTTGTTGAGCAGCCCGACTTCGACGTTCTGCGCGGTGCCCGACGCGTTTTTCAACTGGCCGGTTGCGGCGTTGACCGTCGTGCCCGGTTCGAAGTAGGTCGACACGTTGCCGCTGCCCGGCTGGCAGTTGGTCAGCATGATGTTGAACGGCGTATCGCCGGTTCTCGTGCCTGCAGAACCGAGCGACGACGCGACGATTTCAGGCAGCGCCACCGTGAAGTTGGGGCCGCCGGTGCTGTTGCCGGAAATCTTGCAGGTCGTGCCGGAGATGTCGCCGGTCACCGTGATGGTGCCGTCCTGCGCGTGGGCGGCCGGCAGCGCGCAGATGCCGGCTACCAGCAGAGCGGCGCGCAGCGCCCGGGGTAATCCTTGAGTCGAAAATTGAACCATCGTTCTGAATCTCGCAGGTTGGTTATGAACGAATTCGAAATGTTTCAATCATTTGTCATTTCGGTGCTTTGTAATGCAAATGAAAGAAAATTTCTGCGAGATTTTCGCTTTGGCGGTATGGCGCGGCAAGTTGGATGAGTACGAAAAATTATCGAAAGCGAGATTGATAAGACCGGTTTTGTTTTGAGACTTTTCGTCTCGATTTATTTTGTCGATTCGATCGGAAATCGTTATCCCGCTCGGGCTGCGTGTGCGCGGCCTGCTCGAAGCGGACGACGTGCGGCCGGTCGCGGGCCGGGTGTCGGGCGATCGGCAAGGGAGGAGGAGGAGGAGGGCGCGGCATGCGTGCGGCGCCCCCGATGCGCGGCTTCGGACGGGTTCGACCGGCCGCCGCGGATGAACGGCCGAGCGATCGGGCGATCGGGCGCGCGGCGCGGCCGCGTGCCGCCGATGCGTTACTGGAGGATCAGTTGCAACTTCTGTTCGGCAAGTTCGCCGGGCGGTTTCGTGAAGCCGCTGCGCGTGTAGCGCTGCCACGCGCCGACCGCGTAGCCGACGAGGAGGCTCGCGCGAACGGCCGGATCGTAGCCGGCCGGAAGCGGCGCGCCGCTGCCGGCGGCCGCCGTGCGCTCGGCCAGCGCGACGCGCAGGCACTGCCGGACCGATGCCTCGATCCGCTCGAGCATGCGATCGATGCGCTCGGCGAGCCGCTCGTGCTCGCCGACGAGCGCCTCGCCGGTCAGCACGCGCGTCATGCCGGGGTTCTTCGCCGCGAAATTGAGCAGCATCATGCCGATCGCGCGCGCCTGGAGCACGCCGTCGGGCTCCTTCGCGGCGATCTGGTTGATCAGCCCGAAGAACGTTTCTTCGATGAATTCGATCAGGCCGTCGTACATCTGGGCCTTGCTCGCGAAATGCCGGTAGAGCGCGGCTTCGGACACGTCGAGCCGTGCCGCGAGCGCGGCCGTCGTGATCTTCTCGCGCTTCGGCGCCTCGAGCATCGACGCGAGCGTCTGCAGGATCAGCATGCGGCGCTCGCCCGGCTTCGGTCGGGCGCGCGCTCGCGCGGGTGTGGCCTGGTCGTCCGTTACGCGGTGGTCCTGCGGGTGAGTCGGCTGCATTTTTGTCGCCCCGATCGAGTGCCCAGTCGGAGCGATTTTAGCGAACGAATTCGCCGGTCGACATAATGCGGGCGGCCGGTGGCCGGCAGATGGCCCGGCAGGTGGCCGGTGATCCACACCGTGCCGATGCCGAGGCGCTTGTAGCGCTTCAGGTGGCCGCGCGTATCCTCGACGAGGATCGCGTCGGTCAGCCGCGCGTGCGCGGCGCGCAGCGCGCGGCGCAGCATCGTGTGGTCGGGCTTCGCGCGCCAGGTGCGGCGGTCGCGCATGTGCTCGATCGCGATCACGCGCTCGAACAGCCGCTCGATGCGCAGCTCGCGCAGCACCGCGCGCGCATAGCGCTCCGGCGCGTTGGTCAGCACGATCTTGCGGCCCGGCAGGGCGGCGACGATGCGCGCGAGGCCGCGCTCGGCGCGCAGCATCGCCGGCAGGTCCGAAAACGTGTGGACCGCGCGCAGGAAGTCGTGCGGATCGATCGGATGATGGCGCGTGAGGCCGAGCAGCGCGGCGCCGTAGCGCTGCGTGTAGCCGGTGCGCAGGCGGTCGGCTTCGGCGCGATCGACGCCGAGCGTGTCGGTGATGTATTGCGTCATCGCGCGGTTGATCTCGGGAAAGATCGCGTGCGATGCGTGGTGCAGCGTGTTGTCGAGATCGAACAGCCACACCGGCGCGCCGGCGTGCGGCCGGCTGCGCGAGATGCGCCGGCGCCGCAGCGGGGCCGGCAGGTCCGGACTGGCCGGCGGGCGGCGCGTGCTCAATGCGAGCGGATCATCGTGCCGAACGGCTGCTCGGTCAGGATTTCGAGCAGCACCGAATGCTCGATGCGGCCGTCGACGATATGGACCGACTTCACGCCGCTCTTCGCTGCGTCGAGCGCCGACGAGATCTTCGGCAGCATGCCGCCCGAAATCGTGCCGTCTTCGAACAGCGCGTCGATCTCGCGCGCGGACAGATCGGTCAGCAGGTTGCCTTCCTTGTCCATCACGCCCGGGATGTTGGTCATCATCACGAGCTTTTCGGCGTTCAGCACCGTCGCGAGCTTGCCGGCGACGAGGTCCGCGTTGATGTTGTACGACAGGCCGTCTTCGCCGAAGCCGATCGGCGAGATCACCGGGATGAAGGCGTCGTCCTGCAGCGCCTTCACGACGGCCGGGTTGATCGCCTCGACTTCGCCGACCTGGCCGATGTCGATGTACTCGCCCGGATTGTCGCGGTCCGGCATCAGCAGCTTGCGTGCATGGATCAGGCCGCCGTCCTTGCCGGTCAGGCCGACCGCATGGCCGCCGAAGTGATTGATCAGCATCACGATGTCCTGCTGCACTTCACCGCCCAGCACCCATTCGACGACTTCCATCGTCTCTTCGTCGGTCACGCGCATGCCCTGGATGAACGTGCCCGCCTTGCCGATCTTCTTCAGTGCGTGATCGATCTGCGGACCGCCGCCGTGGACGATCACCGGATTGATGCCGACCAGCTTCAGCAGGATCACGTCGCGCGCGAAGCCCTGCTTGAGCCGTTCTTCCGTCATCGCATTGCCGCCGTATTTGATGACCACGGTCTTGCCGTGATAGCGGCGGATATACGGCAGCGCCTCGGCAAGGATTTCTGCTTTCAGCGTAGGGGCGATCTGCGAGAGGTCGAGGGGCTCGGACATGGCGGCGGCTCTGGCTGGGAACGGTTGAAACAGGGCGAATTGTACAGGAGTGGCGCAGCGCAGCATCGGTTTTTGGGTCGGCCGAACGGCCGGTGCCGAGCGCCGCGCAGAACGCGCGGC
>NZ_KV786485.1:27467-40527 GCF_001806955.1 Burkholderia sp. HMSC10F09 | reverse complement strand
GGAAAGTGCCTATGAGGAATCGAAAGAGCGAATTCGGCACCGCGAGTGGCGCGTCGACAAAGCACTCGCCGAGCATCACCGGCGCGTGTTGGAGTTCGCATCTCCTAGCGGAGATGCGAACTCCAACACGCAACGAAAACGTCGTCCCAAAAAATGAAACGATGTCCGTGAATCGCACAAATCAGGCGGTTTCCGGTGTGATGTGATCGCTGGTTCGCCGACCAAACCATCGGCGGCAATACCACACTGACCGCCGCCATGCTTGATCGCGTCGCGCTCGAGTTCCGCTTGCTCTAGCTCAGAGTAGGCGGTGACGGACAGAATCGTCAATGGCATGTCGATCTCGTCTGATCTAACGGCTGGCTCAGTTTGACAAGAGGCAATCCAACGCGGGAAATGGGTGCGCTCTCTTGCGGTCCGCTTTCCTGCACGCCGCGTGGCGACGGGCATCGCTCCCGCTCGTCGTACTGGGGCTCGACCGGCTCCACCGCCTCGGCAAGCGCAATGGATGACCATCCTGCGCTTGACGATGTATATCGGAGAGCGGAGCGCTCGACCGACAACAACCGCCATCCGCCTCGCGCCTCCGAAATTGGCATAATCACGGCTCGCTGCCGCGAGCGCTGCGACGCAGGCGCATTCGTTCCAGTGGCATCACCCGACTTGCATCGACTTCAGCCTGGTTATAGCCGCAACACCCATGCCGACCATCCCCGTGACCACCGCGTCGCTGAAACACATCCTCGAACACCCTGGCGATTTCCACGGATGGCTCTGCCTCCCGCGGACGCCATGGACCCTCGACACAGAGGCCGCATTCATCGAAGATGCCGCCAACACCGAAGCTGCTTCGCCACCCACCACCGCCCCACACCCCGATTGGCGCGTGACCTTGAACAGCGCGACGATCGAGGACATCGTAATCAATGCGCATGACCAGGTCGACGAGCCGACCGCCACGCAGCTGTTCGACGCATTCACGTTCTACGTCGACAACGAAGACTTCATCCTGCTCTGAAGCCACACGTCACATGCCATAGCAAAAAAGGACCGCCAAGCGGTCCTCTCTCATACAGCGTCAACGTCCGAACGAAGCACAGCCGTCAAGGCAACGAAATCGTCAAATTCGCCGACTCCGGCCCGACCTTGATCACCTGCGAATAAGGTGCCAACGCCTGCAGCGTCTTGTCCTTGAGGTAGGCATTGAGCCCGAGATACCCGAGCAGGGCCACCAGCGCGAACACGGCCCCGATCGCCCAAACCGGCACCTCCCGCTTCAACCGGTGCGCGATCTGATCCGGCAGCGGCCAATGCGGCGCAAACGCGGCCCGCTTGCCCTTCATGTGCGCGATCTCGTCGCCCAGCCGCGCGGTGAGATACGCGAGCTTCTCCGGCCCTCGAGCAGATACTTGCCCTGGAACCCGAGCAGCAGGCACATGTGAAACACCTCGAGCGATTGCAACCGCGCCGCGCCCTGCGCGCGACATTCCTCGAGATACTGGAAGAATTTCTCGCCCGCGAGCTGCTCGCCGAACAGCACGAGCTGCAGCGGCCGGCGCTCCCAGTCGGCACGGATCTTGAACTGCGACGACAGCACCATTTCATCGACCGCCGCGCAATAGGCGAACTTCGCGCCGTACACATCTTCGGCCGCGATATTGAGCTTCTTCGCGCCGCGCTCGAAATCCGACAGGAATTCCTGGATCTTCGTGCTGAACTCGCTCGCGCTGTCCGGCTCGCGACCGTTCTTCAGCAGGAACAGCATGAAGAACCCGTCGTACAGCAGATCGAGCAGCGAACGGGCCTGAAATGCGGCGTCCGTCGACGACGGGGTATGCACGGGTGTCGGCGCGTTGTCGCCGAACAGGGAAGGCGCGTAGCTCATGATGTGACCGCGATCAGTTCGAATTTCAGGTCATTGATGCCGGTCGGCGCATAGATCATCGCCGACTGGGCCTGCAGCATGCGCTCGTACAGCGCGCCGCGCGAATCAAGCTGGAAATAGCACGCGCCCGGCCGCACGGGAATCGCGGGCGGCACCTGCGGCGTGTACGACAGCCGCACGCCGGGCATCGCCGACAGCACGAGCTTGTCGACGTCGTCGGGCGCGCCGACCTTGAAGCGCGCAGGCACCGCATCGACGAGCTCGACACTCGGCATGTCGGCGGACACTGCCAGGTAGAACTCGGTCTTGTCGTCGATCTTGCCCGAGTCGAGCCGGCCGAGATGGAACGACGGCCGCACCTCGTCGAGCGTGATCGCGAAGTAGCGCGTCGAGATCACGGTGTCGAGCAGTTCGCGCAGCATCACGTCCAGACGCGCGAAGCCGGGGCCCGGATCGTCGTGGCGATAGACGGGCAGATCGGCAAGCGAATAGCCTTTCGAGAACGTCATCAGCTGGCCCGTGAGCCTCAGCAATTCATGGAACAGCCGCTCGGGATGCAGCGCCGCGTGCTGATGCAGGTGCGCGAGCGTCGCGAACGCGGCGTTCGCCGTGTGCAGCAGCCAGAACGAGGCGATGTCGCCCGAGCGGAACTCGATGATGTTCTTCGACGGCTCGCGATGAAAACCGTACAGTGCATTGACCTTCGCCTGCAGCGCGTCGACGAGCTGGCGCAGCCGCTGATGCAAAAGCGGCGACGCTTCAATCGCGAGGCACGGCGGCACGAAGCTGTCGTCGACCTCGAACCCGGACGTCGCGGTGCGCCGCACGCGCACGAGCGGCACCGACAGCAGCTGGTCGCGCGGCTCGCTGTGCGCAATCAGCTTGACCTGCGTCTTCAGGAACGTGATGTCGGCTTCGGCCGCGTCGGTGAAGTTGTCGGCGACGCTGCTCTGCTGGCTGACGAAGCGCGTCGTGAAGCCGGCGGCCGGATCGTCGCTGTAGTTGGTGCCGTTCTCGCGCAGCGGGTGCAGCGCCAGATAGAACACGAATTCGTTGATGCCGTCGGGCAGCGTGTCGAGCGCGATCGGCGGCGGCAGATCGTCGCCCTGCGGCGCCGCGTACAGCGTGCCGTCGGGGAACACGAGCGCGAGTTCGGCGACGCGCAGCACGTTGCTGCCGAGCGCGTCATGGTCGATCCGCAGCGTGCGCAGCCCCCAGTTGTACGGCTGGATCGCCTGGATCGATTCGAACAGGCGCGCCTCGTGGTACGCGTCCTGCCGCTGAAAATGTTGAGGCCGGAGGAACAGCCCTTCTCCCCACAGCACCTTGGCCGAATAACTCATGTCGAATCCGGTTAATGTCGCGTTGCGATGTAATCGATCTGTTCGTGCCCGAATTAAATCGCGATTTGTTAACTCTTGTTAATTGACATTCGCGCGTCACGTTTAACCGCAACTGACCGACGACAGCATATTCAGCGGTTGCGAAGGCGCGCCCTGCTGCGGTGCGATCACCGTGCCCCCGGTCACCGTCATTGCGCAATTATGCAGGCCGATGATTATGCCGGATTTCTCCGACTTCGCCGGGTCGAATGTCAGCTTCCATCGCTGCAGTGCGGGATCGCGGAACAGCGCGACGATGCCGAATGCCTGCGCTTCGCGCGACACTTTCTCGGTCGCCGTATAGCGCTGCCCGGGAATCAGCGTGATTTCGCGGACGTTGAGCAAATCGGCGCCGAGTGCGGCTTTTTCCTTGTTCGGATCGGTAAATGCGTCGAACGGCGCCTGCTGGAACGAAGTCGGGTCTTTCAGCGCGTAAAGCCGCACGACGAGCGCGAGCGGCTTGTTATCGGTCGCCGCATTCAGATTCGGCGCGGCGGCGAGCGTGAGGCCGATGTTGCGCGGCGGTTTTTGCGAGTCCGGCACCTCGGGCTTGCCGATGCCGGTGGCCGACATCACGGCGCTCGCGGCCGATCCGAGCAGCGGCGCGGCGGCGCAGCCGGCCAGCAGCGCGCAAGCGATCAACGGCAATCCGTAGCGAATCATGGGCGATCTCATCTTATTTCCGGCATGCCGCCTTTTGCTCCCTGTCAAAACTGCCGGGCATTTCGCGTATCGGCGCGATGCACGGCCGGTCCCTCGTTCAACTATTAAGCCTGCGTGCGTCGCGACAGAGCGATTCGGCAATTTTTTCCGATGCCCCCGGCGAGCCGCCGCAAGACAGCAAAACCGCGGCTTTCCGGCGGATTCGAACGGTGTCTCGAACCCGCCGCCGCCGTGTTTCATCGGGGCAGCGCCCGGTTTTAAAAGAAATTAGCCTGCACGCGACGATTGAATTATGAAAAATTGATCGGTACTATACCCGCGCGCTTCTTGCAAAGCAAAAGAACGGATTCTCAACGATTTAAAACTCACGCGCCGGTGGATATAACGATGAAAGATCGTCTCTTCGCAAAGCTGTCTGGGGTAGTGCTGGCTTGCGGCGTGATTGCGGGCTGTGCAAGTCAGCCGACCACGCCGCCGACCGCCGAAGTATTCAACAAATCGCTGGCAGAAGCGGACGAAGTGGCCAAATCGGGCGATCAGGATCGCGCGCTCGGTCTCTATCAGGCGCTTGCCAAGTCGGACCCGACACGCGAAGAGCCGTGGTCGCGCATTGCGCAAATCCAGTTTGCCCAGAACCATTACGGCCAGGCGATCGTCGCCGCTCAGGAAGCGCTGCAGCGCGACTCGACCGACCGTCAGGCCAAGAGCGTGCTCGCGGTCGCGGGCCTGCGGATCGCGACGCAGTCGCTCGGCGAACTGCGTCAGGATGCGTCGCTGGCCGGCGACGCGAAGTCCGATGCGCAGGCGCTCGCGAAGCAGCTGCGCGAAACCCTCGGCGAGAACGCGCTGTTCCCGCCGGAGCAGAAGGTCCAGGCGCGCAAGGTCCGGCGTCCGATTCACCGAGCGAAGGCTGCGGCCGCAACGGCGGCCGCCGACAGCGGCGCCGCGACGCAGCCCGCGCAGACGTCGAGCAGCAGTGCGCCGCAAAAGGGCGGCGATCCGTTCAGCGCGCTGCGTTGATCGGCGCATAACCACAACCAACCTGGGAGCCGTCGATGGCCAAGAAAGAGAGCATTCAGAAAAGCTTGCAGAAAATACGGCCGCCGCGCGTCCAGCTGACCTACGAGGTCGAGAAGGGCGATGCGATCGAGGTGAAGGAGCTGCCGTTCGTCGTCGGGGTCGTCGCGGATCTGGCCGGCCAGTCCGAAGTCGAGCAGCCGAAACTGCGCGATCGCAAGTTCGTCAACATCGATCGCGACAATTTCGACGACGTGATGAAGGCGATCGAGCCGCGCGCGGCGTTCCAGGTGGAAAACCGGCTGAGCCCCGAGGGCGGCAAGTTCGCGGTCGACCTGAAATTCCGTTCGCTGTCGGATTTCAATCCGGACGAAGTCGTCGAGCAGGTCGAGCCGCTGCGCCGCCTGCTCGAGGCGCGCTCGAAGCTCGCCGACCTGCGCAACAAGCTCGCCGGCAACGACAAGCTCGAAGACCTGCTGTCCGAGGTGCTGAAGAACACGCAGCAGCTGCAGGCGCTCGCAAAGGGCACGGGCGGCGACAAAGACGGCGAATGACGACGGAGTGTTGAGATGAACCAGCAAACGGCTCCGGCCCAAGCGAGCGGCGCGGAATACGCCGCCGGGACTTCGCTGCTCGACGAAATCGTCGAGAAGAGCAAGGTCGCGAAATCCGATTCCGAGCATGCGCGCGCGAAGGACCTGATCGGCGAACTCGTGCACCAGGTGCTCGACGGCACGGTCGTCGTGTCGGACAACCTGTCGGCGACGATCGACGCGCGCGTCGCGGAGCTCGATCGGCTGATCTCGGCGCAACTGTCCGCGGTGATGCATGCACCGGAATTCCAGCGCCTCGAAAGCACATGGCGCGGGCTCGACTATCTGGTCAAGGAAAGCAACACGGGCCAGACGATCAAGATCAAGGCGCTGCACGCGCCGAAGCGCGACCTCGTGCGCGACTTCAAGGGCGCCAGCGAGTTCGACCAGAGCGCGCTGTTCAAGAAGGTCTACGAAGAAGAATTCGGCACGTTCGGCGGCTCGCCGTTCGGCGCGCTGATCGGCGACTACGAGATCTCGCGCCAGCCCGAGGACATGTACTTCATCGAGCAGATGTCGCACGTCGCGGCGGCCGCGCACGCGCCGTTCATCGCGTCGGCGTCGCCGGAGCTGCTCGGCCTGGAATCGTTCGCCGATCTCGGCAAGCCGCGCGATCTCGGCAAGGTGTTCGACACGGTCGAATATGCGAAGTGGAAGTCGTTCCGCGATTCCGAGGATTCGCGCTACGTCGGCCTCACGCTGCCGCGCTTCCTCGGCCGCCTGCCGTTCAATCCGAAGGACGGCCAGACCGCGGAAACCTTCAACTTCGTCGAAGACGTCGACGGCACCGACCACGACAAGTATCTGTGGTGCAACGCCGCGTGGGCATTCGCCGCGCGGCTGACGGCCGCATTCGACGACTTCGGCTGGTGCGCGGCGATTCGCGGCGTCGAGGGCGGCGGGCTCGTCGAGGATCTGCCGACGCACACGTTCAAGACCGACGACGGCGAAGTCGCGCTGAAGTGCCCGACCGAGATCGCGATCACCGATCGCCGCGAGAAGGAGCTGAGCGATCTCGGCTTCATCCCGCTCGTCCATTGCAAGAATTCTGATTACGCCGCGTTCTTCGCTGCGCAATCGGTGCAGAAGCCGAAAAAATACAGCACCGACAGCGCGAACGCGAACGCCGTGCTCTCTGCCCAGCTTCAGTACATCTTCTCGGTATCGCGCGTTGCGCACTACCTGAAGGCGATGATGCGGGACAAGATCGGCAGCTTCGCGTCGGCGCAGAACGTGGAGACCTTCCTCAACCGGTGGATTTCGCAATACGTGCTGCTCGACGACAACGCGACGCAGGAGCAGAAGGCGCAATTTCCGCTGCGCGAGGCATCCATACAAGTATCGGAGATTCCGGGCAAGCCGGGCTCGTATCGTTCGGTCGCGTTCCTGCGCCCGCACTTTCAGCTCGACGAACTCTCGATTTCTCTGCGACTTGTCGCTGATCTGCCCAAACCGGCAAATTCATAAGCGAGCAAAATCGCCCGGGCGGGCCGCCTGGGTAGGACGTTAAAACCACCTCTTTGGGGAGTCGAAGGGCCATGTTACACATGCACATGCAGTTTGGTAGTCCGGCGATCAAAGGCGAATCCGCGGACAAGGACCACCAGGGCTGGATCGAACTGAAATCGTGGGATCACTCGATCATCCAGCCGCGTTCGGCGACCGCGTCGACCGCAGGCGGCCACACCGCCACGCGTTGCGAGCACGGCGACATGATCTTCACGAAGGAAATCGATTCGTCGAGCCCGCTGCTGTATCAGCACGCGTCGGGCGGCACGACGTTCGACGAAGTGACGATTCATTTCTCGCGTGCGGACGGCGAAGGCAAGCGTGTCCAGTATCTGGAAATCAAGCTCAAGTACGTGATCATCTCGAGCATCGCGCCGAGCGTGCGCGAGGAAGGCCTGCCGGTCGAGACGTTCTCGCTGAAGTATGCGGCCGTGCAGTGGAAGCAGACGCAGCAGAAGATCGGCGGCAACCAGGGCGGCAACACGCAGGGCGCCTGGAGCCTGACGAAGAACGACAAGACCTACGCGGTCTAAGGTCGGTTGCGGCAACGGGGCGCGCGGCGCTCCGTTGCCGTTTTCGCAGCAGATGCCGGCCGATGAAACGCTTCGAACCCAGTTTTCTCGACAAGCTGTTCGACGACGAACCGCATCTGCCGGCCTCGGCCGCGATGCGGCAATTGTCGCTGGACGAGCTGAAGAACACGGTCGCCCGCGACGTCGAGGCGATCCTCAATACCCGTATCGCACACACCGAAACCGAGCTGGCCGCGCTGCCGGAATGCCAGAAGTCGGTGCTGACTTACGGGCTCAACGATTTCGCGGGGCTGAGCCTCGCCAGCCACTACGATCGCGCATTCATCTGCAAGTCGATCCAGCAGGCGATCGCACGCCATGAGCCGCGGCTGCAGCAGGTGCAGGTGACGTTCGAGCTGAACGAGCAGTCGACCAACGCGCTCTACTTCGCGATCCAGGCGCTGCTCGTCGTGCATCCGGCCGAAGAGCCGGTCAGCTTCGATGCAATGCTGCAGCCTTCGACGCTCCAGTATTCGGTCACGCGCGCACGCACGGCACGCATGCTGTAATTCAAGCCGCCGCGCGGGCCGGACCGCACGGCGGCGGAACAGGGTCCGGCACGGAATGGAAGAGGTTCGGGGTCGTCGATGGAAGAATTGCTGCCGTACTACGAGCGCGAATTATCGTTTTTGCGGCGCTATTCGCGGGATTTCGCCGAACGCTATCCGAAGATCGCGGCGCGCCTCGCGCTGTCCGGCGAGCACTGCGAGGACCCGCACGTCGAGCGGATGATCGAGTCGTTCGCGCTGCTCGGCGCGCGGATCAACAAGAAGCTCGACGACGACTACCCGGAATTCACCGAAGCGCTGCTCGAAGTGCTGTATCCGCACTATCTGCGGCCGTTTCCGTCGTGCTCGATCGCGCAGTTCGCGGCGGCGGCGCCCGGGCAGCAGACGGAGCCGGTCGTGATCCGGCGCGGCACCGAGCTCAAGAGCCGCCCGATCCGCGGCGTGCAGTGCCGGTTCCGCACCGCCTACGACGTGACGCTCGCGCCGATCCGCATTTCGGAGGCGCGCTATACGCCGGTCGCACTCGCGCCGAGCGCGACGGTGCTGCCGTCGAACGCGACGGGCGTGATCTCGATCACGTTCGAATCGCTCGCCGCGCAGCTCGATCTCGGCGCGCTGAAGCTGCCGACGCTGCGCGCGCATCTGCACGGCGAGCAGTCGTTCGTCGCCGCGCTGACCGACTGCCTGTTCGTCAACGTGCTCGGCGCGTACGTCGAACCGGAGCGCAACGGCCGCTGGACCGCGCTGCGCCAGTTGCCGATCGCGCAGGCCGGCTTCGACGAAGGCGATGCGCTGATCGACTATCCGGCGAAATCGCATCCCGCGTATCGTCTGCTGACCGAATACTTCGGCTTTCCCGACAAGTTCGACTTCGTCGATTTCGACATCGCCGCGATCGCGCGCGCATCGGGCCGCTGCCAGCGCGCGACGCTGCATCTGGTGCTGCAGGACGTGCGCAGCGATTCGCATGTCGCGCGGCTGCTCGAGCTGCTCGCCGCGAGCCACTTCCGCTTGTTCTGCACGCCGGTCGTCAACCTGTTCCGCCAGCACGGCGAGCCGATCCGCATCACGCATCACGCGGTATCGTATCCGGTGATCGCGGAGGCGCGCCGCGCGTTCGCGTATGAGGTCTATTCGATCGACTCGGTGAGGCTCGTGCGGCAGCAGGCGCACGAGGAATCGGTGATCGAGTTCCGGCCGTTCTATTCGCTGCATCACGGCGAAGCGGCGCGGATCGGCCATTACTGGTTCGCGCGCCGCAACGACTCGGTCGCGCAGAAGAGCCCGGGCTACGAGACCGAGATCTCGATCGTCGACATCGATTTCGAGCCCACTTCACCGCAGACCGACACGCTGAGCCTCGATCTCACGTGCACGAACCGCGACCTGCCGGCGATGCTCGCGTTCGGCCTCGAAGGCGGCGACCTGTTCCAGGACGGCGGCGCGCAGACGGCCGGGATCGCGCTGCTGCGCCGTCCGACGCAGACGGTACGCTTCGAGCGCGGCCGCGCCGCGCACTGGCGTCTCGTGTCGCACCTCGCGCTCAACCACGTGTCGCTCGTCGCGCACGGGCTCGCGCCGCTCAAGGAGATGCTGACGCTGTACGACCTGCGGCGCACCGCGGTGTCGACGCGCCAGATCGACGGGCTCGTCGCGATCGAGCAGCGCGGCGCCGTGCAGTGGCTGCCCGGCAAGCCGTTTGCGACATTCGTGCGCGGGATCGAAGTGCGGCTGACGATCGACGAGGAGCATTTCGTCGGCGCGAGCCTCGCGTCGTTCGTGCGCGTGCTCGACAGCTTCTTCGGGCTGTACGTGCACCTCAACAGCTTTGTTCAACTGGTCGTCGTGTCGAAGCGCACCGGCGAGGAGATCATCCGATGCAAGCCCCGCACCGGCGAATCGATTCTGGCGTAGTCGATACGCTGCTCGACGAACCGCACCGCTTCGAATTCTTCCAGGCGGTGCGCGTGCTCGAAGGGCTGTTCGCGCGGCAGGCCGCCGATGCGCCCGGCGCGTGGCGGCAAGGCGACGTCGTCGCGCACCGGATCGCGTTCCGCAATACGCTGTCGCTCGGCTTTCCGCCGAGCGAGATCGAAGGCGCGCGCTCGTTCGACGACGACGGCCTGCCGCTCGACTCGACCGAGCAGCGCGAAGCGGCGGTCGCGGGAGGCGAGCTCGGGCGCGTCGAATTGACGCCGGCGTTCTTCGGGCTCCTCGGCGCGCAGGGCGCGCTGCCGCTGCACTACACCGAACAGATCGCGGCGCGCGAGCATCTGAAGCGCGACCATGCGGCGCGCGCATTCTTCGACGTGTTCTCGAACCGCGCGACCGCGCTGTTCTACGCGGCCTGGAAGAAATACCGGCTGCCGTTCCACTACGAGCTCGATCGCGACGAGCGCTATCTGCCGCTGCTGCTCGCGATCGCGGGTGTGCCGAGCGACGACGTGCGCGACAGTCTCGCGGCAGGCGCGGGCGGCGTGCTCGACGAAGCGGTCGCCGGCTATGCGCTCGCGGCGCGACACCGGCCGATGTCGGCCGCCTATCTGCAGCGCACGCTGTCCGATTATTTCCGCGTGCCGGTGAAGATCGATCAGTTCGTCGGCAAGTGGTACGACGTGCCGCCCGATCAGCTGAGCGTGCTCGGCCAGGTCAACGCGGTGCTCGGCGCGACGGCGCTGGTCGGCGAACGCGTGTGGCAGCGCGACATGCGCGCCCGGATCGTGATCGGCCCGCTGTCCAAGCGCGACTACGAGGCGTTCCTGCCGGGCGGCGCGCAGGCCGTTGCGCTCGAGCGGATGCTGACGCTGCTCGCCGGCGTCACGCTCGAATACGAAGTGAAGCTCGTGCTGAAGCGGACCGAAGTCGGCGCGAGCGTGCTCGGCGCCGGCTCGCGGCTCGGCTGGGACGCGTTCCTCTGCACGCGCGACGCCGACGAAGACCGGTCCGACGCGCGCTACGAGCTGCACGTGATTCACTGATACCGAACGACAACAAACACGCAAACGAACCTGAGATCGACGCCATGAGCACGCCTCTGAAGACCCTCATCACGAAACTGAATCCGCTGTGCCGGCATGCGGCCGAGCGCGCGGCGAGCGCGTGTCTTGCGCGCGGCCATTACGAGGTCGATCTGGAGCATCTGTTTCTCGCGCTGCTCGAGGAGCCCGCGGGCGACCTGTCGCTCGCGCTGCGCGCGAGCCGCATCGACGCGCATGCGTTGCGCGCCGATCTCGAGCGCGAACTCACGCGCCTGAAGACCGGCAACACGCGCACGCCCGTATTCTCGGTGCATCTGATCGCGCTGTTCGAGCAGGCGTGGCTCATCGCGTCGCTCGACTCGCAGCTCGGCCGCATCCGCTCGGGCCACCTGCTGCTCGCGCTGCTCACGGCGCCGGACCTCGCACAGTTCGCGCAACGGATGTCGGCGCGCTTCTCCGAAGTGAACGTGACCGATCTGAAGCACAAGTTCGACGAGATCACGGCCGGGTCCAGCGAAGCCGAGCCGCATCGTGCGGACGCGGAGCACGGCGACGCCGCTGCGCCGGCCGAGGGCGGCGTGCCGGCAGCGGGCGCATCGAAGACGCCTGCGCTCGACACGTACACGACGAACCTCACGCAGCGTGCACGGGACGGCAAGATCGACCCGGTGATCGGCCGCGAAGCCGAGATCCGTCACGCGATCGACATCCTGATGCGGCGCCGCCAGAACAATCCGATCATGACGGGCGAGGCCGGCGTCGGCAAAACGGCCGTGGTCGAAGGGCTCGCACTGCGCATCGCGGCCGACGACGTGCCGCCGCCGTTGCGCGGCGTCGCGCTGCACGTGCTCGACATGGGGCTGCTGCAGGCCGGCGCGAGCGTGAAGGGCGAGTTCGAGAACCGCCTGAAGAGCGTGATCGACGAGGTCAAGAAGAGCCCGCATCCGATCATCCTGTTCATCGACGAGGCGCACACGATCATCGGCGCGGGCGGACAGGCCGGCCAGAACGACGCGGCGAACCTGCTGAAGCCCGCGCTGGCGCGCGGCGAGCTGCGCACGATCGCGGCGACGACGTGGAGCGAATACAAGAAGTACTTCGAGAAGGATGCCGCGCTCGCGCGACGCTTCCAGGTGGTGAAGGTCGAGGAACCGAGCGAGCCGCTGGCGGCCGCGATGCTGCGCGGCATGGCAGGACTGATGGAGAAGCACTTCAACGTGCGGATTCTCGACGATGCGATCACCGAGGCCGTCCGGCTGTCGCATCGCTATATCAGCGGCCGGCAACTGCCGGACAAGGCGATCAGCGTGCTCGACACCGCGTGCGCGAAGGTAGCGCTCGCGCACAGCGCGACGCCGGCCGCGATCGACGACACGAAAAAGCGCATCGAGCGCATCGACGCGGAAATCGCATCGCTCGAGCGCGATGCGGCAAGCGGCGCAGCGCACGACGAACGGCTCGGCGAGCTGCGCGGCGCGCGTGACGCGGCGCTCGAACAGCTCGCGAAGGACGAAGCGCGCTACGAGGCGGAACGTGCGATCGTCGCCGAGATTACCGCGCTGCGCGAGACGCTCGACCGCGCCCGCGCGCCGGCCGAGGACGGCCAGCCGGTCGACGTGCAGGCCACGCGCGAGAAGCTCGCCGAACGCGTCGCGGCGCTGCATGCGTTGCAGGGCGGCGAACCGATGGTGCCGCTGCAGGTCGACGGTCACGTGGTGGCCGAAATCGTCGCTGCGTGGACCGGCATTCCGCTCGGCCGGATGGTGAAGGACGAGATCGGCACCGTGCTCAATCTGAAGCCGCTGCTCGCCGCGCGCGTGATCGGCCAGGACCATGCGCTCGAAGCGATCGCGCAGCGCGTGCGCACCGCGTCCGCCAATCTCGAGGATCCGAACAAGCCGCGCGGCGTGTTCATGTTCGTCGGGCCGTCCGGCGTCGGCAAGACCGAGACG
>NZ_KV786485.1:0-27447 GCF_001806955.1 Burkholderia sp. HMSC10F09 | reverse complement strand
AAAAATGAAACGATGTCCGTGAATCGCACACATTATAGGAGCCCGGTATCGCCAGCCTCCAACGCGTCACGCCATCGCCGCCCACGATCTGCGACACCGTCCCGTCCCCGGAGAAGGCATCGGCTGACTGCGGGAAACCATGATAGTCCCCCGACGCAGCCTGATTGAGAACCTTCGATGTGTACTGACTTCCATCAAAAAAGTTTTGCGCTGTAACTGGACCGGTGCTGCTTTTGGCACCGCCAAACGCCATCGGATTCGGGCTGAGGACACTGACGCCATCACCCCCATCAACGATCGAACCTTCACCGAGTTGGGCTTTCTCCTTACTTTGCTGCTTGTGCAACGCATCTTGCTCGCGCTGCGCCTCACTCTCGTTCTTGCCCCAGTGATCGGCGCTATTGTTCAGCGCCTCGTTCTGCGCCGCCGTCGCGCCAGCCATCGCGTTCTGACCAGCGAGGCCCGCAGGACCACCACCTGCAAAGGTCGCAACTGCTGCGAGCACTGCCAACTGCCCTTGATCGAGCGGTGCGTGCGTCGGGTCAATCGCCCCCAGCACCAGCGGCGACAGAATGGCGCTCGTGGCCCCGCCAATCGCCCCTGGTATTCATTCGACTTACGCTTATCTATTAAGTACCAACGAGTGCCACTGATGGCCCTCTAACTCGTCAGGCGCCAAGTAACGCGAGAATGTGTATCTGCCTCGTGTGGCTAGTGCTGCTTCATGCGATTCGCTTGGCTCACGCCATTCGGACTCGCAATCCTCGCAGATAACGAAGAGCGCGCGATCATCTTTCTCGGTGGCCACGAGAATCCTGCCCTGCCCGCAGACCGGGCATGTTTCGTTGACAACAGCGTAATGCACATACGTCATGGTTAAGGCGCCTTCGGCAAAGGTGTGCCATTACCAGGAAATGCGGTAATGACTTGGTTCGTCCCATGCACTGTGACGATGGTCACAGAATTCAGGTTCTGTCGCTGCCCAGTGTAGCCGCCGGCATACCCCGAGTTCGCGCGCGGTACAACATAAACGTCAGTGCCGCCGTTTGTGATCGGTTGGATACCAGTCTGCTGAACGGTATTCCACGCGTCGTTCACTGTCGACACGGGATTGCCATAGAAGACACCTTGGTTCGGCTTGTTAAGGTTGAGATCGCCATGCTGGGCGATAACGTGATCGACCCGCGTTTCGCCAGATTTGCTGACAATCGACCAGTCCAACCCTTGCTGACTGTTTGTGGGCCGAGAAGTAGCTGCTGAGTCGCCGATCGGTGCCCCCGGCATCCTGAACCCTGTCGCACCGGCCGCGATGCCCTCAGTTGCTTGACCGATCATCGATGCGTAGTACGCGTCGGTCGGCGAAGCGCCCGTCGCATACATCAATCCGCCATAGATCCCTGCGAGCGGACTGCCGAGCATATTGTCCAGGGTAGCTGCCGCCTGGCTCTGGGTAGATGTTACGGGTGAGGGTGTTTCAACGGCAACGGTTGTACCGCCCCAGTTTTGAATCGTGTTGCCCACCATGTACGCCTGGAACTTTTGGGACAGGCAAGCTATCGAGCCTGGAGACTGGCACGCCGTAGCGAGAGCCTGATCTCGAGCGGTCGATTTCTGCATCAATGCAGCCGCAGCTGCACAATCAGCCGCGTTTGCGCGATCACAACCCGCTTGCGCCTCTGCGGCTTGTTGTGCCTCCGACTTCTGACCCGGAAGTACCGTGACGTGATTCAACCAATTGTTTTGCGTCTCGTTCTGAGCCGCCGCCACTGCGCCCTGAATATTGACGCCAGTCATCCCGGCTACGCTGCCACTTACGACGGTTTCGATCGCTGTCAGGATCGGCGCAGGGATATTGCCGTTCGCGTCGATGATCGGATTGAGCCCAGCAGATACTGCCCCGCCAATCGCCCCACCACCGCATCCAGAGCCGCTGACTGCGCTCGCGACACAGCCCAGCGTCATGTGTCCGACGATGTTCGTCAGCGTCAGAGGATTCGCCTGGTCGCCAATGGCGAACGCCCCCGCTGCGGCCAAGTCGCTGACTAGCCCACTCTTGAGGGCAGAACCAAAGCTGCCGCCTTCGATCGCCGTGTGCAAGCCCGCAGAAATTCCAGCGTCGGCCAGCATGGCCAGACCGCGAACTTCGAGCGTCGTCGTCGGCGCCATCGCCTGACTTGCCGTGTTACCGATCCCGGGCTTCACCCCCGCCAAACTGGCAAGGCTTTGCGTCCCCGTTCCCAGCGCAATCGGCTGTGTCGTAAAGCCAAGCCCGGACTGTGCGTTGTAGGTAATGCCGTTCGTCAAACCGGCCGTGAACGCAGCAACGGCCGCCGCTTCAAAAGCACTGCTGAGCGCAATCTTGCCCGTACCGACAAACTGGCTGGCGGCACTCGAAGTGAATCCGGCAATCGCCGCTGACAAGACCACGTTTCCGAGACCGGCGCTCATGGCCGGCGCAGCCGCTGTCGCTGCCGTCGCCGCCGCGAACGTTCCGCCTTCGGCACCGAGCGTCGCGCCAATTGCAGCGCTTGCCGCGCCATACGTGATCAGGGAGACGGCAATGGCCGCAACAAGCGCCCCGAGTTGAGCCATCCCGAACGAACCACCTTCCTTCACGAAGTCCTGATGAAGGTTGTCGCTCAGCGCCGTCTGCGTGAAATTGCCGCCCAGTTGCTGTTGAAGCGCCGTAAGCGCTTGCTGAGTCCCGCTCTCGTCGATCGTTCCGTCCGCCGCCAGCTTCTGCAACGCCCCACCAATCTGATCGAGCGTCTGGACGTTCAGGTCCATGTTCGCCGCGCTCATGAACCCGCCCGGCTGAACGACGGTGCCGGTCGTCTTCAGATACCCGCCATCCACCTTCTGCCAGATCTCGCCGACGTCGACCTGGTTCGCCTGGTTCGTCAACGTGTGCGTGTCGACGCTCAGCGTCCCTGACGCCGTGATGCTCCCCGTATTGAGAATGCTGCCGTTGCCGTCCTGATTGAACTTCAGCGTGACGTCGTGTCCGGAGATGTTGCCGCCCGCCGACATCGCCTGCGTGTCCACCGGCAGATATACCTGCGGCATCAGCGCGGTGATCGTCGGGCACGATGCCGTGCCCGTCGCGTGACACGTCGGGTCCGGCACGGTCTGTTCGACGTACCACAGCATCGGCTTGTCGAGCGAGTTGATCTGCTCCTGCGTCAGCGCGGTGCCCAATTGCAGGTCATGCGCCTTCGAGTAGTCGATCGCGTTCAGATACAGGTATTCCTTTTCCTGCGTCGTGACCGATACATTCCGCGTGCTGTCGTACGTCAGCCCATCGACGAAACTCGACTTGCCGGTCTGCTTCAGCGCCGCCTGCTGCAACAGCAGATCTTCTTCTTGCGGGTTGTAGTAGAACAGCGTCGACGACGGCTGAAGGCTCGGCGGCAGATTGTTCAGTAGGTCCTGCGACCCGCGTGAGCCGAGCGTGGAACCGCCGAGAGATGCATCGACATACGAGGCCTTGCCGGCGACCGGCGTCGGCAGCGCACCGGTGCCGATCGCGCGCGGCACCGACAGGTTCAGCCCCGGCAAATCCACCGGGCTCAGCGAAATGACCTGCGACGGCGCGTTCACGCGCGGCGTATAGGTGTTCGCCGTCGTGATGCCGTTGATCAGCTTCTGGCCCGTCAGCGATACGTACGTGCCCAGTACGTTGCCCACGTTCTGGATCTGCCCGTTCGACGAAATCGACAGATTCGGCGCCTGGATCGTCGCCGCGATGTTGCCGACCGGCGTCGGCGGATCGATCGTGCCGCCCGTGCTCGTGTACGCGCTTCCGTAAAGTGCCTTGCACTGCTCCGGTGAGCCGCATGCCCAGATGTCGTGGCGCTTGTCGCTGCTGAACATGCCCGTTTCCTGCACCCAATGCGAGTGCCAGTAGGCGTTCAGCACCTGCGCCTCGTTCACGACCGGGCCCGCGACGGCAATCGTCGCGTTGTTACCGGCCGCGATCAGACTACCGATGTTCGTGAGGCTCCCTGCATTGATCTGCAGGTTGTTGCCCGCGCTGATCACCGACGAACTGCCGGACTGCTGATCGACGTAGCCTTCGCAGTAGCTTTCCTTGTAGCCGCCGGCCGTCATGCAACCGGCGTACTGCTCCTGCTTGCCGTAGTTCTCGTGTACGGGAACGGGTGGCGGCAGATTATTCGTGATCGCGCCCGACACGTTCAGCTTGATGTCGTTGCCCGCCACGATGTTGCCCGACGTGTTGTTCAGGCTTTGCGCAGGCGTGGTCGAGCTTGCAGTCGAACCGACGCCGCCGATGACGATGTCGTGGCCCGCGAGCAGGTTGCCGTACGTGTTGTTGATCTGGCCGGCGGCAATTACGAGATCGTGGCCGGCGTAGATGGTCGCGTCGTTCTGGCTGTAGCCGAACGTCGTCGTGGTCGGGTTGTTGCCGCGCGGTTGGCCTGCGTTGCCACACGCCGAATTCGGCACGCCCGACGCGCAGCCGACCTGGCTCGAGTAGCTTTGCTGATTGCCGCCTTGGTTTACTAACTGGGTGCCGGCCGTCACGAGGACATCGTTCCCGGCGTACATAACGCCTGCGTTGGTTAGCGCCCCGGGTGCGCTAACCACCATGTCGCGCCCCGCCGCAAGCAGCCCAAGGGCGCCCGCATAGGCCAGCGTCGAGGTCTCCGAATGAGAGACGTTCGGGTCAATATCAAAACGAATCGTCGGCGCAATGGGCCCGACCGCACTGTACGGGAACATCGTCGAGCCGCCACTTACCGCATCCAGTGTGCCGTTGAACCACGGCGCATAATTGACCATGCCATCCTGACCAGCAGGAGCATTCGCAAGCGTGGCCTTGAGCTGAGAAAGGAACGAGCTCAGTTCGCCTTGGTCGACCCACTCGCGGACCGTCGAACTCACCGTTGTATCGACTGCCCCGTTCTGCAACGAGCCGATATTGAGTGAAAGATCCGCTCCGGCAGAAACCTGCCCACTTTTGTTCGAAAGCAGGTCTGCGCGTATCGACATATCGTGCCCTGCCGAAATAACGCCTGCCTCTCCCAGTTTGACGGTAGTCGTCTCCTGGTAAACGGTCGGAAGCACGAATGTAGCCGAGGACGCGAGCGGTAAAGACGCCGCGCGATTATTTATGTCGAGGACCCATGACGTAGGAGTTTCGTTATTCGTTCCGTCTCCGCTCGAGTAGGCCCCGAACGCTTGTCCTATGATGGTAAAAGCCTGACCGACTCCGGCAATCGGGCTGGACGTCGCGGCATTGCCTGTCGCCGACAGCATGTCACCAAGTGTCCCATCCGTTGACGTGTACAGCGGGACACCCGGCCCGTACTCATTTCCGGTCGCCGTCTGCTTATGGCCGATGATGGTCGACCAGAGGAATGACGAATCGTTGACCCGAACAGGGCCTGAATCCGTCACGCCACTGGAAGGCATGCGGTCGTTAATTACGCTGCCTGCGCTGATCGATACGTTGTTTCCCGCGACGACGGACCCGCCCGTGTTCTGCAACGTCCCGCCGAGGTGGAACACCGCATCGCCCTTCGACTGCGTCGTCGCCCCTTGGTTGTCGTAATTCCCGCCGTTTACCGCCAGCAGGCTACCCGCCTCGACCGTGCCGCGATTGGTCGTATCCCCGTTCAACGTCAGCGCATTGTCCGCATGCACAACCGCCCCGGCCGCGTTATTCAACGTGCCGTTGAACGTCACATCCGACCCGGTAACCTGCCCGTGATTCTCGAAGCTGCCGCCGGCGGTAAGCGTCAGCGGCGACGTCCCGGTCATCGTGCCGTCGTTCGTGATCCCGTTCAGCCCCGTCAGCGAAACGCTCTGCCCGCCGTAATTCCACGTGCCGCCGACATTCACGTACCCGGCGGTGATGGAAAGATTGCCACCTTGACTAATCGTCCCCTGCGACGGATCGAACGCCATGTTGACCGCGCTGATCCCCATGTTCCGTTGCGCGAGCAACTGTCCACCCGCGTTGTAGAACGCGCCATTGCCGCCGTTGATCGTCAGCGATACGTCGCCGATCGCGCCGGTCGCAGCCTGCGGGTTCCCCGCAAAAATGATCCCGTTCTGGTTGTTCAGCGTCCCGGTGTTGATGTTGAGCGCATTCACGGCCATCAGCGAGCCGCCGACGTTCGTCAGCCCGCCACCGACCGTGACGTTGGTCGTCGTGCCGTTCACGAGCCCCGCGTTCGCGAAGTTCGACGCGTTGATCGTCGTCGTGCCGATCGATGCGAGCGACGCGCCAGCCGCATTCGTCAGACTCGGCGCCGACACGTCGAGCGACCCGGCCAGCACGTTCGCCGCGTTGTACAACCCGTTCTGCGACGCGAGCGTCGCGTTGCCGACGACGTTCACCGCCTTCCCGCCGGCTAGCGTGAGCTGGTTCGACGCCTGCGCGACGAGCGAACCGCCTACCGTCGCATTGCCGAGCGTCACGTTCGCACCATTCACCTGCAGGTTCTGCGATGCGACGATTGAAGCGTTGCCGGCATCTACCGCACCCTGGGCGGAAACGGTCACGTTCTTCGACCCGACTACCGAGCCGCTCAGGGTGGCGTTGGCACCCGACACACCCAACTGCCCTGCGACGATGCTGTTGCCGCTCAGCGTGACGGTCTGTCCGGCATGCAAGGTCGTGTCGCCATTCGACGACACACCTGCGACAGCGACGTTGCCGTTGATACCGTTGACGGTGACTGTCCCCATCGATGCGACGCCGCCCGCGAGCGACACATCGTTCGCTGCCTGAACCGCGACGTTGCCGCCGGACTGCAACGGCGCGGCGAATGTCACGCTGCCGGCGTTCGACTTGGCCGACACGTCGCCGACTGCGGTCGTCGCCCCGAACGACATGTCGCCGCCGGACACCGCCGTGAACTTGCCGGCGCCCTGGACCGCGCCGAGCGCGACGCCGCCGCCGGCATTGACCACGATGTCCTTGGCGTACGTCAGCGCGCCGCCACCGGCGATTGCGCCGCCTGCGTTGATGGCCGCAGCGCCAAGGCCGAACAGTGCGCCGCCGAGCGTCATGGCACCACCCGACGTCAGCGTCGTATCGCCGTTCACGAGCCCGCCGGACAACAGCGCCAATCCACCGCCTGCGCCCGCACGCAAATTCCCCGTCGACACCACTGCACCACCGACGCCGAGATTGCCCGCCGTGGCGGTCAGCGTCGCGTCGCCGTTCGAATCGATCGCGCCCGCGATACCAAGGTCGCGTCCGGCGGTCACGCTTAACGCGCCACCGCTCGACGCCCCACCGCCGACGCCCGCGTCGCGCGCCGCCGTGATCGTCGTCGCCTTGCCCGACGCGAGCGCGCCGTTCACCATCACGTCGCCGGCGCCGTTGCGGCCCTGCGCCTGCAAGCCGATCGCGCCGCCCGCTTGCACCGAACCTGCCGACAAATCATTGCCGGCCGTCATCGCGAGATCGCCGTTGGTCGCAACGCTGCCCGCGACTGCGATACTGCCGCCTGCATTGACGTTCGCCTGCTGCGCGAACGCGATCGATCCTGCGCTTACCGAGCCGCCCGCGGTCAACGTGCCGCTTTGCTGCGCGCCGATGCCACCCGTCAGCGTGATGTCGCCGCCCGCGTTCAGCAACGCATTGCCGCCCGCCACCGTCTGCCCCGCGACGGCAATACCTTGCGCCGCGCCTACATTCAGGTTGCCCTGCGTCGTCAGGCTCGCCGCGCTCGCGCTGCCGCCCGATGCGGTGATGCCGAGATCGCCGGCCGAATTGACGGCCGCAAGCGCGGCACTGCGCCCCGAACTGATCGTCGTTGTTCCGCCAGTATTGATTGCGCCCGCAACGACCACATCGCGCGCCGCTTGCAACTGCATTGCACCGAATGCAGTGCCCGCGCCGCCGAACGTCACGTCACCGCCGCCGACAGCGCCCTTCGCGGTCACGGCGAGATTGCCGCTGACGGCCTGCACGGTGCCGAGCCCCGCATTGTTCGCGCCGGTCACGTTCACGGTCGCACCTTGCAGCATGCCGGTCAGCGCCACGTCGTGCGCCGCGTCCAGTGTCGCTGCCTGTGCAAATGCGGCCGAGCCCGCGCCGGTAATGTCGCGTCCCGCGCTCAGCGTGCCGTCGAGTTGTCCCGCCAGCGCGCCGGTCAACGCGATATCGCGGCCGGCCTGCACGTTGGTCTGCTTCGCGACCGAGATCTGGCCGCCGAGCTGCGTATCGAGGCCGGACACGCTATTGAACGCGCCTGCGGTCGTCGTCAAGCCGGACAGCGCGACAGTGCCGTTCGTCGCCGTCACGGCGAGGTCGCCCTTCGACTCGACGCCGCCGACGACGGATACGTTGCCTTGCGCCGTCAGCGCAAGCGCGTCGCCGCTGCCAAGCGTGCCGGTGACCGATACGTCGCGCGCACCGACGACGTTCACCGCGCGTTGCGCCGATGCTGCGCCGGTGATGCCTGCATCGCCTTCGCCGGCGATGCCGTTCGCGGTCAGCGTCAGCGTCGTCGCCGACGATGCATCGTGCACCGACGCGTTGTTTCCACCGGTCACCGCGATGGCAGCCGCCTGTACGCCGCCCGTCAGCGCAACATCGTGCTGCGCCGTGTAATTCGCGTTCGCAGCAAACGCCTGTTTGCCACCGCCGTCGATGTCGTGCGCGGCCGTGACCGTGCCGTTCGCCTGCCCGACCATCGTGCCGTTCAGCGTCGCATCGCGGCCGGCCGTCAGCGTCGCGTCGCCGACCGCACTGGTACTCGCGCCAAGCGACAGATCGAGACCGGTTGCGATATCGAGCTTGCCGCCGCTGTTGATCCCGCCGGTCGCGTTCAGGCTGCCTTGCTGCGCGACGAGCGCAGCGTCGCCGACCGACTCGATAGCGCCGCTCACGGCAACGTTCCGCTGCGCGGTCACGCCAACCGTCGAACCGCTCGCGACCTTGCCGCCGATCGCGACATCGTTCTGCGCGAGCGCGGTGATCGCGGCGGCAGCGGCGACGGAACCGTCGATGCGCAGATTGCCCGCGCCCGTTGCGGTGTTCGCGCCGTTCGCGCGCAGCGCAATCGTGCCGGTCGATTCGACGTTGTTCACGGCGACGTTGCCAGCCGCCGTCACATTGACCGACTGCCCCTGGATCAGTCCCTGCTGCGCGACGTCGCGCGCGGCTTCGAGCATCGCTTGCTGCGCGAACGTCAGCGTCCCCGCGCCTACGATGTCGCGCGCCGCATTGACCATGCCTTGCCCCTGTCCTGCGAGCGTGCCGGTCACGTTGACGTCACGTCCGGCGGCGAGCGCCGTGTCGCGCGACACGGCCGTCGTGCCGCCGAGATCGATGTCGCTGCCGGCTCGCGCGTCGAGCGCACCGTTGCTCGCGATCGCGCCCGTCGACGCGATGCTGCCGGCGCTCGCGAGCAGCGACGTGTTGCCGGCCGACTGCAGCGAACCGCCGATGTCGATATTGCGCGCCGCGCTCAGCGCAACGTCCGCGCCGCCGGTCACCGCGCCGGTCACGCTGAGGTCGTTCGCCGCACCGAGCACGAGCGCCGACGCGGCTTGCACATCGTGCAGCGTCGCCGATCCGCCGGCCGCGGTGGTCACGTTCGCACCGCGCAGCGAGCCGGTGAGGTTCGTGTCGCCGCCCGAATTGACGTTCGCCGCGAGTCCGAACGCAACGGCAGCTGCGCCGCCTATTGCACCGCCCGCGCTCAGCGTGCCGTTGCCTTGCGCGACGACGGAGCCGTTCATCGTCAGGTCGCGACCGGCGTCGACGCTCAGATTGCCGAGCGATGACGTCGATTGCGTGCCGAGATCGACGGACTGCGCGGCGCTCACCGTCAGATTGCCGCCAGACTGGATCGTACCGGTGCTCGTGAGCGACCCGGCCGCATTCGTCAGCGTGACGTCGCCGTTTGACTGAACCGTGCCGCCGATCGACGTATTGCGACCGCCGCCGACTGCGAGTCCGGTCGCGGTCCGCAACGTGCCGTTCACGGTCACGTCGCGCGCTGCGTCGATCGCCCCGCTCGCGAGCGAATTCACGTTGCCGCCGATCGAGATGTCGCCGCCGCGCGTCGCGAGCTGCAGCGCCGCGTTGGCCTGCACGTCGTTCAGCGCGATCGAATCGGCCGCGGTCATCGATACGGCGCGCCCCTGGAACGCACCAGTCACGTCAATGTTGCGCCCCGCATTCAACGTCGCGTCGCGCACGAAGCCGCTGTTGCCGCCGGCGACGATGTCGCGCGCGGCCGTGAGCGTCGCCGCACCCTGCCCGGCGAATGCGCCGCCGATCGCGAGATCGTGGCCGGCCGTCGCGGTGACGTCGCCCGTCACGGTCGTCGCGCCGGTCAGCGCGACGTCCTGCGCGCCCTGCACTGTCAATGCACCTGCACCGTTCAACGTGCCGGCCGATGCGACGCTGCCGGTCCATGCCGTCATCGCGAGATCGCCGACGGCCTGCACCGTGCCGCTGCCGTTGACGGTCACGTTCCGTTGCGCGGCGAGCGCGACCTGTGCACCGCCGGCCAGCGTGCCGTTGACGACGACGTCGCGTGCCGCATGCACGTCGGCCGCGCCGAGCGCCGCCGCGTTGCCGTCGAAGGTTACGTCGCCACCGCCGGCGACGCCGTATGCCGTCACGCCGAACGCGCCGCCCGCCTGCACCGTCGCCAGATTCACGTTGTTGCCGCCATCGACTTGCAAGCCGTTAGCGAGCAGCTTGCCGGTCAGCGCAACATCATGCGCGGCACTCAGCGCACCGCTTTGGCCGAACGCGATCGAACCGCTGCCGGTGATGTCGTTGCGCGCGCTCAACGTTCCGTTGCGCTGAACGATCACCACGCCCGATGCGTCGATGTTGCGTCCCGCGTCCAGCCGCGCGTCGGTACCGACCATCAGCGAGCCGCCGACAGCCGCATCGCGTGCGACATCGGCCGAGAACGTCGTGCCGCTCGCGAGCGAGCCGCTGACGCTCAAGTCGCGGCCGGTCTGCACGCTGACCGCATTCTGCGCGGTCGCCTGCGATGCGATCGCCGTGTCCAGTCCGGACGCGAAGGCCAGATCGCCACCGCTCTTCACCGCCGCATGGGTCGCGACGTTGCCCTGCACGGCCGCGAGCGAGAGATCGCCGGACGTCTGCAGCGCCGCATTGACGGTCGCGTTGCGCTGCGCGCTCGCCTGCAGCGTGCCGCTGTTCGTCTGCCCGTTCACGGTGACGTCGCGCGCCGCCTGAACGGTGGTTGCTCCGGTCACGACCGACGTGCCGTTCAGGTTCACATCGCCCGTGCCATCCGTACCGCGCGCGGTGACCGTCAATGCGCCGCCGCCCTGTACGTCGCCGAGCGCGACGTTCGTGCCGCCCACGATCGTCGTGTCGCCGTTGACCTGCGCGTTCGCGACATTCACGTTACCGCCGGCCGAGACGGCAAGCTTGCCGCCCGACTGGATCGACCCGGTCGACGTCACGTCGCCGTTCGCCTCGATCGCGTAGCCGCCCACGCCAATGTGCGTGCCCGTCATCGACACGTTGCCCGTGCTGTGGACGCTCGCCTGCTGCTGCGCGGCGGAGCCGGCCACCGATACGTCGCCGTTCGCCGACATCAGCAGATCGCCCGCGTTGGCGGCAAGCTGCGAGTCGGACCGCACGCCCATTCCGGCCGCGGTGCTGATCACCTGGATCTGGCCGGCCGTCATCGCGCCGAACGCGGTCGCGTCGATCGCGAGCGAACGATTCGCGCCGCCGTTCGCGGCATTGATCGCCGCGGCGGAATTGTCCGAGCCGTTCGATGCCGTTCCGTACGTGGTGCCGTACGTGTCCGTCGCAGCGGGCATCACGAATTGACGCCCGGCGATCGCGTTGATGCGCGTGCCCGCATACAGCGGCGCATTGATGCCGATCGTCTCGCCGATCAGGTCGATCGTCCCGACGGTTCCCTCGATCCCGGCGCCCGGCCCATTGACGCCGGCATTGCCCTCGATCTGCAGGTGACCGCCTGTCACGTTGTAGCCGATGGCCTTTGCGTTCGCGAAGTCGGTCGCCGTGCCGCCGACGCCGCTCAGGAACTGCGGCGTGCCGGTCGACAGCGTGACGCCGATCGTGTTGGTAAAGCCTGTGCCGCGCGTCGTGATCCCGTTCGGGTTGGCAATGACAACGGCCGCGGGCGCGCCGAACACTTCGAGCGGGCCGTTCAGCAGGCTCGCGTATGCGTTGCCCGTCGACGTGACCTGGTTGACGATCACGCTTGCCGTGCGGCCGTTCAGGTTCGGGTTCGCCTGCACGTTGCCGCCGGTCAGCGACGTGCCGGACATCAAGCTGTTGTTGAGAATCAGCCCGACCGGATCGATATTGAATTGTTGATACTGATTCAGCGAAATGCCGGCTGCGTTCGGCGCGGTGATATTGACGACCGGCACGCCTCCGCCGGCACCGGTCGATTGCGTGATCGCCGGCTGGAACGAGATCGGTGCCGTCGGGTCGGTAATCGGCGCAGCAGCGGCGACCTGCATCGAGAAGCGCACGCGCAGCGACGCAATGTCGAGCAGCCGCTGCCACGCGTCGTCGTCGAGGCGGCGACTGCCCGCGCTCAGCACGCCCGCCGCGGCACGGCACTGCTCGACCGTTACCGTGATCGGCCCTATGAACATCGTCAGCGCAACGAGCGCGCTAATCGCACGTTGCCACCAGCGATACGCGCGCACGGCCGGCGCAGCCGCGAGAAAACGCGGCGGACATGCCGCCGACCGCGCACGCGCGCCGATTCGCGCCGCACCGGCGGCGGCAAGCTGCTGCAGGATCTTACGCTTGGACGTGTTCATCGTTCGTTATTCGCTTCGTTTTTTTGGCTTCCGCCGTACGCCATCGGCCGGCCGACCGTGACGCCGCGCGATACCGGGTTTCCCCGCCCGGCACCGCCTGCGTGTTCGCCGGGTCGTTGCCCGGCGTGACTACCTGCTCTCTACGATTTGCTGCTGCTATCTGCTGCTGACCGCCTGCCGCTCACTGCTGAATGCGCGCGCCGCGAATCAGATCCGCGACCACCTGCGCGGTCGCCTTCTCCATCGCGACCTGCTCGAGCTGCTGTCGCAGCGTGTCCTTCGCCTGCTCGAACGTCGGCACCTGCGTCGGCCGCTTGTCGTCGGCGCGCAGGATCCAGTACACGTCGCCGACCTGCACGGGCTCGCGCGTCAGGCCGCCCTGCGGCAACTTCACGAGCGCTTCGGCAAGCGGCTGCGGCCAGTTCTGCGTGTGGCCGGCTTCGATCGGCGTCTTGAACGAGATCCAGTTCAGCGCGCCGCCCTGCGGGGCAGCCGGCCCCTTGCTGAACTGCTGCGCGAGTTTGGCGAAATCCTCGCCCTTCTTGAGCCGCGCGATGATCTGCTTCGCCGTGTCTGCGTCGTTGACGGCGATCACGCTCGGCTTGTATTCGTTCTCGCCGAGCGTCGCGACGATCGAGTCGTAACGCGCCTTGACGTCCGCGTCCGTGACGGGCACGGGCTTGACCTGATCGCTGAGGTACGCCTGCGTCATCGCGAGCGTCTTCGCCTGCTCGACCGCGGCCACGACCTGCGGCTTCGTGTCGTAGTGCTGCTTCAACGCCGCCTGGCGAAACAGTTCGCGTGCGATCAGCTGATTCTTCAGTGCAGTGCGCAGCGCGGGCGTATCGGGCGCTTTCGAGACACGCACGGCTTCGTCGATCTGCGCCTGCGTGATCGGCACACCGTTCACGCTGGCGACCGCATCGGCAGGCAGGGCGGCCGCTGCGTCGGCGGGTTTCTTCGCTGCCTTGTTCAGCGCGTACGAGTGTGGCGCCACGGTGCCGCACACTGCAGCCGCGAACAACGTGACGGCGATCTTGCGCAGGCGCGCCGACCGATTCGATTGCACCGCGACCGTGCGGCCGTTCGACAGGCGATTCATGAGGTTCTCCATCAGTCAGACCAGTTGAGTGTTGCCAGCAGCACGGTGGCTTTCTTGCCGAGCGCAGCCGGTTGCGCGAGCGCCTGTCCGACCAGCACTTCGGCCGACACGGTCCCGCCTTTCAGGCGCCATTGCGCGCGCGTGCCGACGCCCGTGCCGACGAGCGTCGGCCAGCCGCTTTGGGCGTTCAGGTGCGTTTTGCCGCCGTCGAGGAAGACGTACGGTTCGATGCGCGCGTCGTGCCACGCAGGGACGTTCTGCCACGCGCATTCGTTGCGCATGAACACGCCGCTGTCGCCGGCGATACCGCCTTCGGTAAAGCCGCGCACCGAGCCCATCCCGCCGAGAAAGATCTGCTCGTTGCCGAACAGCGCGACGCGGCTGTACTGCGCGCGCAGCGTGCCGCGATACGTCCACGCGGATCCGGCGAGCGTGCCGAGCGCGAACTGCAGCGTGCCGGTCGCGTCGAGCTTCGTGAACTGGCTATGCGCGTCATCGATGCCGATGTCCGCTGCGTCGTGGTTGGCAGCCAGCCACGGCAAGCCCTGCGATACGCCGACGTCCCACGTCGCGGCCGCGCCCTGATCGTGCATCACGAACCGGGACAGACCGTTCAGCGCAACGCGCAACACGGTCAGGTTCTGCGGCGACAGCGGAATGCCGTTGACATCGCGTTCGGTGCGCAGCTTGTTGAGCGTCACGTCGATGCTCAAGCGTCCACGCGGCGAGCGCACCAGCACGTCGTTCCAGCCGAGCATCTGGCTGAACGTTCGACCGGCGAGCAGCGCAACGTCGCCGATCGCCTGTTGATACTCGGACATCGACGCGGTATAGCTGAATGTCTGATACCCGTATGGCACCGCCGCGGAAAACACGACCGCGTTCGTATCGGTCGTGCCGACGTAACTGAACGACAGCGATTCCTGCAGGCCGATCACGTTGTCCGCTTCGACGCCGGCGCGATAGCGCGTCGTGCCGGTCTGCGAACTACCGTAGTTGTCGACGCCGAAGTCGTAGTGCAACCGGTCGCCGTAGCGGTTCGATATCGCAACGATCGAGTCGCCGGGCGCTTCGCCCGGCAAGATGCGGATTTCGGCCTGATTGCGTCGCAGGCGGTTGATCTGGTCGACGCCCTGTTCGAGATCGGGCAAGCGCAGTAGATCGCCCGGCGCGCTCGCGAATGCCCATGCGGTGCCGGCTTCGGTCAGCAGGCCGCCGCCGCGCACTTCGTACCACTTCTCGTCCGGATCGCGCGGCCGCAGCGGCTTGCCGTTCAGCGTCAACGCAGCCACACGGCCCGGCACGACGTCGATCTTCAGCGTGCCGGACGCGAGATTCTGTGCGCCGAGATAGGCACGCGTCGTGATGTAGCCGCGCGCGATGAATGCTTCGGTCAGCCGGCGCAGCAGCAGGTTGATCCGGTTGCGCCCGAGTTGCTTGCCGATGAAGGGCGCCGCGATGCGGTCACGTTCCGATTGCGTAAGTATCGTGTCGCCGTTGAATTCGATTCGGTCGATCAAGAACGTCGGCGCGACGTCGGGCAGCGTTTCGACGTCGGCGCCGGGCGGCAGATCCGGCATCGCCGGCTGCTCGGGCAACGCGATCTGTGCCGGCGGCTGCGCGATTTCATCGCGGCGCTGCCGGTCGCGCTGCTCCTGCAGCAACCGCTGCGCAGGATCCTGTTCCGCGCGCGGCACCGCGAAGTTGGGCGGCAGCGCGCCGACACCCGGCAAGGGGCCGGCCGGCAACGTGCCCGCGCCCTGCGCGTACGCGCAAGGCGACGTCGCGCCGATCGCCAGCACGAACGCTGCGGCGACGCGAGGCGGCATACGCGACATCACAGACCGAACCACGATACGAGGCCCATGTGATTGCCGTTGCCGATCGTCACGAGATCGCGATGCGGCGGCCGGATCGTCAGGATGCCGCCAGCCGCCAGCACGCCGTCGGGCGCGCTGTACGCGCCGCCGTCGATGTCGGCCTCGCCGGTCAAACGCACTTTGCCGGTCCCGCCGGTGAAGAGACCGCCGGTATCGGCCGCATAGATGGCCGCCCAGCGATTGCCGAACCATGCCTTCAGATCATGATTGCGATTGATCACCGTGTAGCCGGGCACGCCTTGCGCGAGCGTCTTCGGCGCGTCGAGCGTCAATGCGCCAAGCGCCAGCACCGTGCCGCCGGTATTCGTGATCTGCGTGCCGGCCTTCAGCGCGATGTCGGCATTGGCTTCGATCACGCCGCCGAATGCCTGCACGTTCGAGGATGCACTCGCGCGGCAAAAGATGAAGCACGAGCGCCGGTACGATGCCTGCCCGGTGAAAATCGCCTGCGTCACGATGTTGTCGCGCGCGGCGATGTCGATCGCGCCGCCGTTCGACAAAATCGATCCGCCGATATTCGCGACGTTTGCGGCGCGCACCGTCACGTTGCCCGCGTCGGCCGTGATGTACGCGAGCTTCGATGCGTCGGCGAGCGCGCCGTAATCGACGGTGAAGCCGTCGCTGCGATGCCGTAAGAACAGAAAACGGCCGCCCTGCTCGGAGAAACCGACCACGGCGCCGTTCTGTACGCCGGTGCTGTGATCGACGATGTTCTGCAGATCGCCGCCCGCATCGATCGAGATGCTGCGATTCGACAGGATCCGCGCGTTCTCGTTGACGATATCGGCGCCCGCGGTCAGCGACACGTCGCCTTGCACGCCGAACAGGATGCCGAGTCGCGTCTGCGGCAGCGACTGATTCAGGATGCGGCCGGCCGCGCTCAGCGTCACTGCGCCCGCCGAGTCGGCATCCGAAGCGATCGCGGTCTGCCCTTGCACGAGCGAGCCGACGTTCACGATGTCCGCCGCGCTCTTGAGCACGACGCCGCTTTGCGACGAAGCGACGGTCGAGCCCGTCATCGCTTCGTCGGGATTCAGCGTAATTCCCGCGCCGTTCAACTTCACGCTGCCGGATGCCATCACGCTGCTGCCCGTCAGGGCGATCGCGTCCGCCGTCGACACGTTGACGTGGCCGCCGTTCGCCTTCACTTCGGTGTCCGTCAGCGTAATGCCGCCCTGGGAACTGACGTCGAGGTCGCGCGCGACGTCGATCTTCGCGTGAGACATCTCCACGTTTCCGTTCGACGTCAGCGTGAAGTCGCCGAGCGACGCGCTCATCGCTCCGGCGCTACGCACGCCAGGGCCGCGATCGGTGACGATCAGCTGCACGCGTCCGCTCGTCAGGCTGCCGGCGGCGGTGATGTCGATCGCGTAGGACGATGCGGTATCGGGATCCGTCGTCGCGCTGCGCGACAGCCAGTCGTTGGCGTTATCGCTCGGCGACAGCCCCGTGTTGAGCTCCACGCGGCTGCGCCCGGCGAGCAGACGCACGCCGGCCGTCGCCGACGAAAACGTGTTGTCGATCGGGCCGTCCACGACGATGTTCTTCGCGATCAGGTCGAGCCCGATCAGCGCCCCGGCCAGGCCGCCCGGGCCGACGACGATCGTGCCGGTCGACGTATCGAGCACGACGTTGCGCTGGATCACGCCGGGCGCGATCTGCAGGTCGTTGAAACTCACGGTACCGGTAGACAACGCCACGTGGCCCGTGTTGACGAACGAGCCGCCGTTGACCGTGATGCCGTTCGGATTGGCCAGCACGACGTTCGCACGTGGCCCGGCCACCGCGATTTCGCCCTCGATCAGGCTACGGTTCGTGCTCGTCACCTGGTTGACGATGGTGCGCGCGTTGATGCCCGTGTTGTTCAGCGTCGCGCCCGCGGTCGTCACGTTGAACGACGAATAGGTATTGCTCGATACGCCGGCGACCGCCGGCGCGAGATTCACGAGCTGACGGCCGTTAGGCGCAATCGATACGGTCGTGGCGGTACCGCCGTCCGGCACGATACCGGCGGCGACAACGCAGTGCGGCAGCAAGCCCGCTGCGGCAACGCAAACGAAGAGGACACGCCGGCCCCCGTTGCCCGCGCGTCGGATCGAATCCAGACATCCCATCTTCTAATCGTGCGCACGGCTTCGCCGGCCGCGCGTCCCCCGGTTGTTCGGTCGTGTGGTTGTACGGCTTTGGTCATACCTTTGTGAGCTACCGAGAAAGGGTATCGGCCTGCCGCGGGGATTCTTTAGGCCGCTTTATCGAATGATTTTTCTAATGGATCTGCAGCTTCTCATTACGAACCGCTTTCACGCCGAGGCACAATGCAAGCCCACCGACCACGCATACCTTTGATGCCCGCCCCGTCTCCCCTCACCGTCATCCACCTGAACGGCCCGATCAACAGCGGCAAGACGACGATCGGCGTCGCGCTCGCGCGCCTGCTGCCCGATGCGCGCTTCGTCGACGGCGATGATCGCGACGCGCCCGACGATGCGCCGCTCCACGCACAGTGGGCGATCGCGCTCGAGCGCCTCGTCCACCGGATCGCAGCCGCGCGCGAGCGTTATCTGGTCGTCGCGTATCCGATCGGGGGACGCCGAATACGCCCGTCTACGCGCCGCATGCGACGCGCGGCACGCACGCCTGTTCGTCGCAACACTCGCGCCGCCGCAGGCGATCGCGGCGTCCGACCGCGGCACGCGCACTCTGACGGAATGGGAACGGCAGCGCGTCGCCGAGATGTATCGCAAAGGCTATGCGTCGCGCGCGTTCAGCGACTGCTTCGTCGACACGTCGACCGCATCGGTCGCCGCATGCGCAGCCGACATCGCCCGCCGCATTCAGTGATGGTGCTGCACGCGTGACGCGACCTGCTCGCGCGCACCTTTGCGGCTCAGCATCAGCGTGACGATCGCCGACACCGCGAGCGTCGCCGCCACCACGTAGAGCCCCGCTGCATACCCGCCCGTCGCCTGCTTCAGCCAGCCGATCGCGAACGGGCCGAGGAAGCCGCCGAGATTGCCGATCGAGTTGATCATCGCGATCCCCGCGGCTGCACCGGCACCCGACAGGAACGCGCTCGGCATCGCCCACAGCGGCGCCTTCGCCGCGCTGATCCCGACGTTGACCACAATCAGCGCGAGCACCGTCAGCAGCGCCGTGCTCGCCGCGCCGGCGAACACGAAACCGATGCACGCGAGTACGCAAGGAATCACGACGTGCCACGTGCGCTCGCCGGTGCGGTCCGAATGACGCGCCCACACGATCATCGCGACGACCGCCGCGACGCTCGGAATGCCGGTCAGCAGGCCTGTCTGCAGCGCGCTGAAGCCGAACTGCTTCACCATCAGCGGCGCCCACAAGCCGAGCGTATAGAGCCCCGCCGACGTGCCGAAGTAGATCAGTGCGAGCGCGAGCACGCGCGGGTCGCGCAGCGCCTGCCACGCGCTGGCCGCATGGCCGCTGCGCCCGTGCCGTGCGTCGGCTTCGGACTTCAGCTTCGCGATCAGCCAGTCGCGCTCGTCCGGCTGAAGCCACGCGGCCTTCGACGGCGTATCGGTCAGGCACTTCAGCACGACGAAGCCGAGCACGATCGCCGGCAACGCTTCGACGATGTACAGCATCTGCCAGTCCGCGAGGCCGAACATCGGCGGCATCTGCATGATGGCGCCGGATAGCGGCGAGCCGATCGCAGTCGAAATCGGTGCCGCCGCCATGAACCACGCGGCGGCCACCGCGCGCTGCCGCGCCGGAAACCACAGGCTCAGGTACAGGATGATGCCGGGGAAAAACCCGGCCTCCGCCACGCCGAGCAGGAAGCGCAGTACGTAGAAGCTCGTCGGTCCGACCGCGAACGCGGACACGGCCGACACGATGCCCCACGTGATCATCACGCGCGCAATCCAGATCCGCGCGCCGACCCGGTGAAGAATCAGGTTCGACGGCACCTCGAACAGGAAGTAGCCGATGAAGAACAAGCCGCCGCCGAGTCCGAACGCAGTAGGCGACAGGCCGATCGCCTTGTTCATCGTCATCGCGGCGAAGCCGACGTTGACGCGATCGAGAAAGCTGACGAAATACAGCAGCATCACGAACGGAATGATGCGCCACATCAGTTTCCGCGCGACGCGGGTTTCCGGATCTGCTTGCATGTGTCTCCTCCTTCGAGGTCGAGCCGTGCTCTGTGATAGGAATGCCGGCCGATCCGCGGTGCGGATCGGCGCCCCGCTCGCGTCGCTTGCGCGAGTCGTGGGCAGATCGAGTCGATTGGCACGAAACGGCGCGCCCGCAGAGGGCGCCCGCCGTCAGGCCGTCACGGCCGCGTGCGCGACGTGCTCGCAGACAGCCGCCGTCACCTGCGCGGTCGTCGCATAGCCGCCGAGGTCGCGCGTATGCAGCGACGGATCGGCCGTCACGGCTTCGATCGCGCGCATCACGCGCGCGGCCGCTTCGGTCTCGCCGAGATGCTCGAGCAGCATCACGACCGACCAGAACGTGCCGACCGGATTCGCGAGCCCCTTGCCCATGATGTCGAACGCGGAGCCGTGGATCGGCTCGAACATCGACGGATAGCGGCGTTCGGGGTCGATGTTGCCGGTCGGCGCGATGCCGAGGCTGCCGGCGAGCGCGGCCGCGAGATCGCTGAGGATGTCCGCATGCAGGTTCGTCGCGACGATCGTGTCGAGCGAGGCAGGACGATTGACCATCCGCGCCGTCGCCGCATCGACGAGTTCCTTGTCCCATGTGACGTCCGGAAACTCCTGCGCGACCTGCTTCGCGATCTCGTCCCACATCACCATCGCGTGACGCTGCGCGTTGCTCTTCGTGATGACCGTCAGCAGCTTGCGCGGACGCGATTGCGCAAGCCGGAACGCAAAGCGCATGATTCGCTCGACGCCGACACGCGTGAGGATCGACACGTCGGTCGCGGCCTCGATCGGATGGCCCTGATGCACGCGGCCGCCGACACCCGCGTACTCGCCTTCCGAGTTCTCGCGCACGATCACCCAGTTCAGGTCGTCCGGGCCGCAGCGTTTCAGCGGTGCATCGATGCCGGGCAGGATGCGCGTCGGCCGCACGTTCGCGTACTGATCGAAGCCCTGGCAAATCTTCAGCCGCAGCCCCCACAGCGTCACGTGGTCCGGCACATCCGGGTCGCCGGCCGAGCCGAACAGGATCGCGTCCTTGCCGCGCAGCGCGTCGAGGCCGTCGGCCGGCATCATCGCGCCGTGCCGGCGGTAGTAGTCCGCGCCCCAGTCGAAATCCTCGAACTCGAACGCAAAGCGGTCGCTGCCGCGGGCCAGCGCCTCGAGCACCTGCTTGCCGGCCGGCACGACTTCCTTGCCGATGCCGTCGCCAGGAATGGTCGCGATACGGTACGTCTTCATGCGAATACCTCGATTTGATCGTGAGCGTGCGGCCACTTTACCGAACCAGCAGTGCAGGAACCGGTGCTAGACTCAAAGCATCTTTAACTTCAATTCACGAATCGCGTCATGACGGACACCGTGCAGCCGGCCGATCTGGCTTTCTTCTCGACGCTGGCCGCATCGGGCAGCCTCAGTGCGGCCGCGCGCGAACTCGGACTGACGGCGGCGGCCGTCAGCAAGCGGCTCACGCAGATGGAGCGGCGCGCGGGCGTCACGCTCGTCAACCGGACGACGCGTCGCATGATGCTGACGCCCGAAGGCGACGTGTATCTCGACTACGCGCGCCGCATCCTCGATCAGATGGACGAGCTCGGCGAACTGCTCGGCAGCGCGAAGCAGCGGCCGAAGGGGCTGCTGCGCGTGAACGCGACGCTCGGCTTCGGGCGCAGCCATGTCGGTCCGGCGATCTCGCGGTTCGTCGCGCGCTATCCGGAGGTGTCGGTGCAACTGCAACTATCGGTGATGCCGCCGCCGCTCACCGACGACGCGTTCGACGTCTGCATCCGCTTCGGCGAGCCGCCCGACACGCGCGTCGTCGCGCGCCGGCTTGCGCCGAACCGCCGGCTGCTGTGCGCGGCGCCCGCGTATCTCGCGCGGCACGGCACACCGGGCACGCCGCACGAACTGACGCGGCACAACTGCATCGGCATCCGGCAAGGCGACGAAGGCTACGGCATCTGGCGGCTGACGGCGGGCCGCGGCGCGGCGCGCCGGACCGAAGCCGTGCGAATCAACGGCAATCTGACGACGAACGACGGCGAAATCGCAGTGAAGTGGGCACTCGACGGGCACGGCATCCTGATGCGTGCCGAGTGGGACATCCGCGACTATCTGGCCGACGGGCGCCTCGTCGTCGTGCTGCCGGATTACGAAACGCCGAGCGCCGACATCTATGCCGTGTACGCGCAGCGGCAGCGGATGTCGACGCGGATCCGCGCGTTCGTCGATTTTCTCGCGGCAGAGCTGGGCGGCTGACAGGATCGTCGTCCGCGCGTCGCACGGTTCGCCCATCGCCACGCCGGCGCGGCTCCGGCGGACTTCGGCAGCGTCGCGCCGAACCGAATACAATGCGCGGAATCGCACCGCAGCACCCCTTCCCGGAGCCGCCATGTTCGACCTGACCACGCTGACCACCTTCACCGCCGTCGTCCTCGGTCTCTTCCTGATTCCCGGTCCCGCAGTGCTGCTCGTGCTGAGCCGAACCGTGCAGGGCGGCCGCCGCACGGGCATCATGACGGGCCTCGGCGTCGCGAGCGGCGACTTCGTGCATACGCTGTTCGCGGCGGTCGGGCTGTCCGCGCTGCTGATGACGTCCGCGCTGGCGTTCAACGTCGTCAAATGGGTCGGCGCCGCGTATCTGATCTATCTCGGCGTGCGCGCGCTGCTCGACAAGCCGTCCGATCCGTCGCTGCCGAAGGTGTCGCCGGTCACGCCGCTGAAGGCGTATCTGCAAGCGATTCCCGCCGAAGTGCTGAACCCGAAGACGGCGCTGTTCTTTCTCGCGTTCATGCCGCAGTTCGTGCACCCGGAACGCGGCTCGACGTTCGTGCAGTTCGCGGTGCTCGGGCTGATCTTCGTCGTGCTCAGCTCGCTCTACACGACGCTGATCGCGTGCTCGATCCGTCCGCTCGGCCGCATCGTGAAGCGGCTCACGTGGCTCACGCGCTGGCAGGGCAAGATCATCGGCTCGATCTTCATCGCGCTCGGTCTGCGCGTCGCGGTGCAGCAGCGGTGACGTGCCGCACGGCCGTCGCGCCCGCCGATGAAACGCTGTACACGGATGCGCGTCTCGTCGCGGTCTACGACCTGTTCAACGCCGGCGATCACGATTTCATGTTCTACGCCGCGCGCATCGGCGCCGCACCGCAGCGCATCCTCGACGTCGGCTGCGGGACCGGCACGTTTGCCCGCCGGCTCGCGGCGGCCGGGCACGACGTCGTCGCGATCGATCCGGCGCCCGCGATGATCGACTACGCGCGACGTCAGCCGGGCGCCGACGCGGTGCGCTGGATCGCGTGCGACCTGCGCGACCTGCCGCCCGGCGCGCCGTTCGATGCGGCCGTGATGACGGGGCACGCGTTCCAGTGCCTGCTGACCGACGACGCGATCGACGCCATGCTGCGCGGCGTACGGCGCGTGCTCGCGCCGGGCGGGCGCTTCCTGTTCGAGACGCGCAACCCGCGCCTGGAACCCTGGCGCGCGTGGACGCCGCAGCAGTCGGCGCGCCGCGTCGATTCGCCGACGTTCGGCGCGGTCGAGCTGCAGCACGTGTCGCATGCGGTCGAAGGGCCGATCGTCTCGTTCGATACGCACTATCGTTTCGTGCGCGACGACACGCGCGTCACACATGCGAGCCGATTGCGGTTCATCGCGCAGCGCGAGCTGCAGGAGCGCGTGGCGGCTGCCGGCTTCTCGGCGGTTGACTGGTACGGCGATTGGCAAGGCGCGCCGTTCGACGACGCGACGAGTGCGGAGATCATCGCGATTTGTCGCGTGTGAACGGCCGCGCGATGCGCGCCGGGCGGGCACGCTGCGATCGCATCACTCGCCCACAATCGAAATCGAAAACCCGTCCCACCCCTTCTGCCCGACCGTCTGCACGGCCGTCGTCGTCAGCTTCGGCTCGGCGACGATGCGCGCGAATCCTTCCCGCACGCCGACGACATCCGGATCGCGATTGTCCGGATCGGCCACGCGCCCGCGCCGCACGACGTTGTCCACGACAATCACCGTGCCCGGCCGCGACAACTTCAGCGCCGCATCGAGATAAGCGCGGTTGTTGTCCTTGTCCGCGTCGATGAAGATGAAATCGAACGGTGCCTCACCGTCGGCAATGAGCCGCGCGAGACTGTCCTTCGCGGTGCCGACGACGACCGATACGACATCCGCGAAGCCCGCGCGCGCGATGTTCTGCGTTGCGACCGCCGCGTGCGCCGGATCGAGCTCGAGCGTCACGAGCCGGCCGCCGGGCGGCAACGCGCGCGCCAGCCAGATCGTGCTGTAGCCGCCGAGCGTGCCGACCTCGAGAATGCGCCGCGCGCCGCGGATCGTCGCGAGCAGTTGCAGCAGCTTGCCCTGATTCGGCGCGACGTTGATCGCCGGCAGCCCGGCCGCCTCGCTCGCCGCCAGCGCGGCATCGAGCACATCGTCGGACGGCACGAGCGTCGCCGAGAAATACGCGTCCACACGGTTCCACTGATCCTGATCCATCGCACACCTTTCGTCTGCGGAAAAACGCATTCTATGCGCGCTGCGCGGATAAGCAACGCACCATTCGTTCTAAGCTTCGCGCCCGGTGCGCTCCTATAATCGCCCGATCATCACAACAACAGACGGAGCACGCATGACCGATCAGGCCTCTTCGAAGTGGCGGCTCGAAACGCTCGCCGTCCATGGCGGCTACCGCCCCGATCCGACGACGCGCGCTGTCGCGGTACCGATCTACCAGACGGTCGCGTATGCATTCGACGACACGCAGCACGGCGCCGACCTGTTCGACCTGAAAGTCCAGGGCAACATCTATACGCGCATCATGAACCCGACGACCGACGTGCTCGAACAGCGGCTCGCCGCGCTCGAGGGCGGCGTCGGCGCGCTCGCGCTGGCGTCGGGTCAGGCAGCCGTCACGTATGCAATCCAGACGATCGCGGAAGCGGGCGACAACATCGTCTCGGCCAGTTCGCTCTACGGCGGCACCTACAATCTGTTCGCGCATACGCTGCCGCAATACGGGATTACGACGCGCTTCGCCGATCCGCGCGACCCCGCATCGTTCGCACCGCTGATCGACGCGCACACGAAGGCGATCTTCGCGGAATCGGTCGGCAATCCGCTCGGCAACATCACCGACATCGCGGCGCTCGCCGACATCGCGCATCGCCACGGCATTCCGCTCATCGTCGACAACACGGTGCCGTCGCCGTATCTGCTGCGCCCGTTCGAGCACGGCGCCGACATCGTCGTGCATTCGCTGACGAAGTATCTCGGCGGCCACGGCACGAGCCTCGGCGGCGCGATCGTCGATTCGGGCAGGTTCCCGTGGGCCGACCATGCGGACCGCTTCAAGCGGCTCAACGAACCGGACGTCAGCTATCACGGCGTCGTCTATACGGAAGCGTTCGGGCCGGCCGCGTATATCGGCCGCGCGCGCGTCGTGCCGCTGCGCAACATGGGCGCCGCGATCTCGCCGTTCAACGCGTTCCAGATTCTGCAAGGGATCGAGACGCTCGCACTGCGCATCGAGCGCATCAGCGACAACGCGCTGAAGATCGCGCAGCATCTTGCGCGTCACGAACGCGTCGAGTGGGTCAACTATGCGGGGCTGCCCGACCATCCCGATCATCCGCTCGTCGCGCGCTATCTGTCGGGACGTGCGCCGGGCCTGCTGACGTTCGGCGTGAAAGGCGGCCGCGCAGGTGGCGCGAAGTTCCAGGATGCGCTGAAGCTGTTCACGCGGCTCGTCAACATCGGCGACACGAAATCGCTCGCGACGCATCCGGCATCGACCACGCATCGGCAGCTGTCGCCGGCCGAACTCGCGAAGGCCGGCGTGAAGGAGGAAACGGTGCGGCTGTCGATCGGCATCGAGCATATCGACGATCTGATCGCCGATCTCGATCAGGCGCTGGCGCAGGTCTGATCGGGCCGCCGCGCGCGAGACGCGCCGCAGCCGGCACGCATCACGCGCGGCCGCGTTAGCCGCGCCGGCGCTGCTCGAGCCAGTCGAGCAGCTGCCGGCCGTCGCGGCCGCCGAACCATCGCGCGTGGCCGAGCAGATAGCCGTCGTACGCGACGTCGACGATGTCCGGCGCGTTCACGATGCAGCCGAAATACGCGACTTCCGACAACGCGAATTCCGTATGTACGATCGGCAGCAGCGCGACGAGCGCCGCATAGGCGTCGTCGCCGAGCGGATCGAGCGACTCGTAGCCGTCGAGCAGGGCATCGATCTGTTCGTACTCGACGCGCCGTGCGTCGGCCGGCGCGAGCCAGTCGATCATGTTGCGCTCGATTGCGAGCGCGACGTCCATCACCGCGCACGTGCGATCCGACAATCCGAAATCGAGCACGGTGCACACCTGCGCGCCGGGCATCGCGTCGGTCCACAGCAGGTTCGACGCATGCCAGTCGCCGTGCGTCCATAACGGCGCCAGCGCGGGCAACAGCGGCACGATGCGTGCGTGATACGGCCCGATCGTCGCGGCGACGTCCGCGCGCCACTCGCGCGTGCCGAGCGCACGCACGAGCAGCGGCTGCGCCTCGACCCAGCGTTCGAGCGCGCCGGCCAGATCCGCGCTCGACAGCACGCGAAAACTCGACAGCAGCGTGCGAATCGGCCGCGCCGGCGCATCGTAGCCGGCCGACGCGCGATGCAGTTGCGCGAGCGCGCGGCCGGCCGCATACGCATGCGACGGATGCGCGAACGGCTTCCACGACATCACGCCGCGATACGCATCGACACCGGGCGCGACGACATGCACTTCGTACGTCCAGTCGCCCAATGAAAACGCGGTCGCGCCGTCGCGGTCGGCGAGCACGTCGGGCACCGGGCAGCCGTGTGCGCGCAGATGCGCAATGAAGCGGTGCTCTTCGGCGAGCCCTTCGACGTCGCGCAGGGTCGCGTGGTGACGCTTGACGAACAGCGCGCGCTCGTCGTCCGTGCGCACCAGCACCGCCGCCGAGAACGGCCGCGGACTGTGCCAGGTCAGGCGCGCGGGCACGCCCGCGCCGTCGATCCGCGCGAGCACGGCCGCGACTTCGTCGTGCGTGATCAGCGGCCAGTCGCGCTCGGCCTGTTCGCCGTCGACGCCGAACTGCGGCGGCGCCGCGTCGCGTGCGGCAGGACCGTCCGGCTCGAGGGGAAATGACATGAACGACGTCGCTCCGTAATTGAATCGCGTGGATCAGTGTGCCGCGCGCGCGTCGGCGCGCAGCGCATCGGCGGTGCGGCTCCAGTCGCGCCAGCCGATGACGGCGAGCGCGATGAACAGCGCATAGAGCCCGGCCGTCAGATACAGCGCCTTGAACACGAACATCCCGACGTACACGACGTTCACGACGATCCACAGCCCCCACGACGCGATATAGCGCCGCGCGGTCCAGTATTGCGCGACGAGGCTGAACGCCGTCAGCGACGCATCGACGAACGGCAGCGCCGCGTCGGTCCAGCGCGCCATCATGCCGCCGAGCAGGGCGCTGCCGATCACGGCCGCGATCAGGTCGGGCAGCATTTGCCGCGGCCGCACGCCGG